>CALMBI010000062.1 GCA_937860115.1 uncultured Arcobacter sp.
AGCTATCCTTTGGGGTAGTTCATATTTTTCAATGGCATTTGTTAAAGCAACTCTAGCCTGTTTGGTTTCTCCCCGTATTTCCTTCCACATATCAGAGCCACTATTTTTAGCAATCATTTTATGTTGTTCTTCAAGAATATGAGCTTTTCTATGGAACTCTTCGATGAACCAATACTTATATCGTCTTGCACTATTCCCTGTAAAGCTTAATACAATAGCATCAAAACCTTGTCTTGTAAGGTTGTATCTTGGATACTTTTGTCCTCTTGAGTTAATGTAGCTTGCATCTTGGAAGTAAGATTTCACTGCGATATTTTCCGTAGTGAGATATTCAATCTCGTCTCGAATTTTTGATAATACATCACTATGTCTTTTCTCAAATACTTCTGAAATAAAATCAGAATTTACAAATATATCATTATTTTTAGATACTTTCACAGCTTTGGTTATGTCAGTTTTTGTAATCTCTACTTTCATGATTAAGCCACCAGCCCTAAAGCTATATCAGCTTCATTCAAATCAAGTACAGTTATTTTTGCACCCAGCTTATAGGTTTTTAATTTACCTTGTTGTACCCATCTCCAAATAGTTGATTTTCCAACACCTCTTAATTTAGAATATTCGCTTATTCTTACATATTGTTTCATTTTAAATCTCTCTATTTATTGCCCATAAATAAAAGGACTTTAGCTAAAGGTTTTCTATTTTACGTGATTTTGATTTTGTAAAATAGTGTGTAATTACAAGGAGATTATATGAGATTAGTGAATGAGATAAATCCTCAATTTTGAGTATTTATTTTTCCAAAATCTTCTTTTGGTATATCATGAATTTTATCTTTAAAGGCTTTGTTAATGAATAATTTTAGTTTTTCAATGTTGTTTTTCCTTGGGGGTCTAGAATACTCTTTTGTGTCAAATAGGATTTTAATTACTCGCTTGATGTTTTCATCTGTTGTAAATGACGATAGTTTTAATTCAAGTTCAACTTTTAATTCTAATGGTTCTTTTGGGAGATTTAATTTAATACCACTTGGAAGAGCATATTTAAGTATCTCAAATTCTTTTTCTCGCTGCAACTTTCTTTTATGATAATTTTTGCTCTCTAGTAAAGGTAAGATACCATCAGTAATTGTATATGTTATTAACCCCAATGCATCGGCTCTTCTTAATTCTTTATAAGTCCATTGTATGGGAGTAAAATACTTTTTATAATCTTCAGGTAACTTTTCTATTAAGTGCTTTTCCATTAATTACTACCTTGTAAATTATCTAAATAATCAGCATACCACTCTATAAGCCCTCTCATCTGTTCTTTATATGATGCTCTATTGTAAGCACCTCTTACTTGATTTTTCTCGTTGTGAGCCAATAATGCTTCTATTACATCCACTCCATAATTATGTAAGTGTGAGTTTTCATTTGCTATGGTTGAAAAGATAGTTCTAAAACTATGAGGTACCATTTCATCACTTGTGTAGCCCATTCTTCTAAGTGCTGTTACAAAAGTATTATCACTTAGTGGCTTATTCAGTCTAAAGCTTGGAAAGACATATTTATGATTTTCACTAAGTGTTTTTATATCTTCTAAAATAGCTCTCACTTGTGGTGGAAGTGGTAATACAAATTCAGTTTTCATCTTCATTTTTTCTTTTGGTATAGTCCACTCTTTGTTTACAAAATCTATTTCGCTCCACTCCATATGTCTTAGATTGAAACTTCTTACAAAAATATAAGGTAAAATCTTCATAGCTTTTTGTGTTACTGTATCTCCTTTATAGTTATCAATAGCAAGTAATAATCCTTTTATATCTTCCTCTTTAGTAAGTGCTGGATAGTTTTTGATTTCTTTTTTTCCTACAACTATTTTTTTATCTATATCGGCTGTTAGGTTATGTGGAACAAATTCCATTGTTACTGCATACATAAACACTTTACCCATAAGTTGAAATGTTCTGTTGGCTGTTTCTTTTAAATCTCTATTTTTTAAATCTGTAAGGATTGAAATTAAATCAAGTCGCTTAATCTCTGTGATAGGTTTGTCACCAATATAAGGATATGTATATAATTCTAAAGCTCTTGATATTTTGTCATGATAGCTTTCACTAACTTCATTTTTATAGCTTTCAAGCCATTCTAAAGATACCTTTTTAAATGTAGTCTGAACTATCATCGTATCTTCTTCTTTTT
>CALMBI010000063.1 GCA_937860115.1 uncultured Arcobacter sp.
TTGGATAATCCAAGCGATCGATCCAAATAGGAAAAGTGCCCAGATTTTTGTTTTAAACCAATTTTGAATAAGACAATTCATATATTATAATTTACTTGTAATTCTTACTTGTGATTCGGGTTGAAAAAGCTCGATTGCTTTATTTACAAATGGTGAATTTAAAATATCTTGCATATTGAGTTCTTTTTGTGCTAAAGTTGGGGTATTTTGTGCACCCATATTTGCTACACATCCACTTCCAAGTTCAATATCTTCAATCATTGAACCACTATCATCTTCTAAACTATTACTAGATTCTTGTTCAATTATTGGTTGTTGGGGTAACTCCTTTTTAGCTATTGGTTCGATTTTATTAAAATGTATTTGAGTATCTAGTCCAAAAACATCTTCTATAAATCCTCTAATATATGCAAAATTTTTCTTTAAAAGCGTTCTGCACTCATCATCAGCACAACTATCGATTGTAAGATTCTCTCCATCATAAGAATTGAGTAAGAAGCTTTTTTTAAAGCACTCACCAAGCTCATAACTTCTATCATAGATCATATCTGTAACTTTTTGATAGCTTTTTTGTGTAAGTGATTGGTCTGATTGTTGAGTGATAGCTTGAGATCCTTCTTTGGAATTACTTGAAATTGTCTCATCTTCTTGGATAACTATTGAGTTTTGAATAATTGGTGTTGCTTCAATTGTTTTTTCAACTTTAGGTTGCTCTACTACACTGATATTATTGATCTCTTCTATCATAGCATCGATTGTTTTTAGATTTGTTGCTTCACTTAGTTTCATAAGTGTTAAGATAATAACAAAACCACCATCACTATTTTGTGATAATAAAACTTTTGCATCTCCTAAAATTCTAAAATAACGATCAAATAGATAGATATCAAACCTTGGATCACGTGTGAGCATTTTATGTTTTAGATAGATAGAGATCTCATCGATTACTTGTCCTGCCTCGTATGATTCAAGTTCATTTAAGATCTCACTTGTGTCTTGGTGTTTTAAAATAGTATCAAACATCTTATCCATAAAAGCTGGATCAATTAGCCCCATCATATCAGTAACAGCAGTTGTAGAGACACCACTTTTAGAATATATTATCGCTTGGTCAAGAAGTGTTAATGTATCTCGTAAACTCCCTTGACCACCTCGTATTAAGATATCAAGAGCTTCAGGTTCATATGTAATATTCTCAAGATTTAAAATATGTACTAGGTGATGAAACACATCTTTTTGAGGAATTTTTTTAAATCTAAAATGTTGCGTACGACTTAGAATCGTGGCTGGAAGTTTTAGTGGATCAGTTGTTGCTAAGATAAACTTTACAAATGCTGGTGGCTCTTCGAGTGTTTTTAAAAGTGCATTAAAAGCTTGAGTTGTAAGCATATGGACTTCGTCGATGATAAATACTTTGTATTTTGCACTTGTTGGTCTATATTTTGTATGTTCGATCAGATCTTTGATATCATCAATACCTCGATTACTTGCTGCATCCATCTCTATGATGTCAAGATGTCTTCCACTATTTGCACTTTTGCAACCATCACACTCTTCACATGGTTTTGATGTAGGTGCATTTTGGCAAACAAGTGCTTTTGCCATAATCCTTGCGGTACTTGTTTTTCCACTTCCTCTAAGTCCACTAAAAAGATATGCATGAGAGAGTCTATTTTTATCGAGTGCTAGTGAGAGTGTTTCTGAAATACTATCTTGTCCTATAAGATCTTCAAATTTTGATGGCCTATATTTGAGTGCTAAAACCTGAGTTGACATTTTTCCTCTTAATTGATGTGAAATTTTCTATTATGATTGCCTAATGCTAGGTAATTACCTATAATGAAAAGCCTAAAATAGCACTATTTATTACTACTAAAAATTTAAGCTTTCTAAATATAAATTATAGTATTGTACAAAAAACTAATAAAATTCTAACTAATAGTGAAGAGTAACATGATTAAATTTATCAATAAAAGTATCAGAAATAAAATCGTATTTTGGATGTTGCTATCACTTATAATTAGTAGTTTTACTATTCTTACATCTACTTCACAAAAAATTAAAGAGGATCACTTATCTTTAGCCAAACAACAACTACAGCTTTTTAGTAATACTATTTTTAATTAGCTGCGTATAAAAATGGCTGAGGGTAATACAGAAGAGATGAACTTAATTTTGGAGCGAGCAAAGGGATTTGAAAATGTTTATGATGTTAAAATTCATAAAAGTGAAAAACTTCAAGTTTTTACAAATTCTAACGAAAAGCTAATGACTGACAAAGAGATAAGTTCAGTATTTTCCCTTCGTTCTTCATTGGTAGAAGAAAAGATGATAGATGGAAAAGAGTATGTAAAACTTGCCACACCCATCATAGCATCAAATGAGTGTTTGAAGTGTCATATAAACCAAAAAGAAGGTGATGTAGTTGCTGTTATGGAGATAGTATTTTCACTTGAAAGTTTTGATAAACATTCAGAAGATATAGTATGGAATATAGTTTATAGTTCATTTTTCTTTGGATTTATTACAATTATTGTTTTACTTTACATCATCAATAGAGCAACAGAACCAATCGAAGGCTTAAAATATGGATTTGAAAGACTTCTGAATTCTAATGATGGTAGAAATAATCTAAAGCTCAAAATTCGAACAAACGATGAGATAGGTGATGTTGCACTTCTTTTTAATCAATATATAGACAAATTGACTTTAGAATTTAAAAAAAGTACAGAAAAATTTGCTCAAAATATCATAGATGCACAATCTGATTTGATTATCACTTATGATGAAAATAAAAAAATAGCAAATGTCAATAGAGC
>CALMBI010000064.1 GCA_937860115.1 uncultured Arcobacter sp.
GCAACTGCATTCATAATACCTAAAACTGCACTTCCACCACTTTTATCTGATTTCATAGTAACCATAAAATCAGCTGGTTTAAGGCTCAGTCCCCCACTATCATAAGTGAGCCCTTTTCCTATAAGAACTATTTTCTTTTTGATTTCACCTTCAGGCTTATATGTCATATGGATCAATCTTGATCCGTGTCTACTTGCACGACCTACGGCACTAATAGCACCCATCCCCTCTTCTTGAAAATATTTTTCACCAAATATTTTGATCTCTAAATCATTTTCAATAGCAATTTTTTTAGCTTTTTTTGCCATTATTTTTGGATAAAAATCTTCAGGAGTCGTATTTACAAAGTTTCTCACCATATTTACGCTATTTGAAAGATTCACTGCATCTTCAAATATCTCAATCGTTTTTTCATCAACTTTTTTAACGATAATATTGACTGTTTTTTCTTTTTTATCATCTTTTTTTGATTTGTATTTTGTAAATTGATAGCTTCCAAGCTCTATACCTTCAACAACTTCTCGTAAAAACTCCCCTGATTTTATTGATGCATCTTCAAAATTTGTTTTAGCAAATACTCTCATCGCTCCTGCAACTGCAACTCTTATATTATCACTTGTTGCTTCACCACAACCAACATACAATTTCCCAAGTTCAACGAGCAATGCAGTAGTATCTTCTTCCCCTGTAAAATCAAGTTTTGCCAATAATTCTTTATTTTCTTTTATATTTTTATTTTTAACTATTATGATCTCTAATTCTGATGATATTTTTTCTTCTACTAAATTTAATTTCATATCTTTTCTCCTAAATTTTTATTTCTTCTATCTGGAATTTTTGTAGCATTATTAAAAAATCGGATCATTCCAAATCCAAACATCGCAGCAAAAGGGATCGCTATATACCAATACTCTTTAGCGATATTCAAAATTTTAAAGATCTCTTCCCCAAAATACCATACAGGGACGATTGTGATTGCTGCCCAGCACCACGCACTGATAAGATTAATAAAAGCAAAAGTTTTACTGTCATATCTTGTAAGACCAATCGAGATAGGGATTACAGTTCTCATACCATACATATATCTCTGTGCAAAAATGATTGGCCATCCGTATTTTCTAAGGAGTAAATGAGCAAAAGCAAATTTTCTTCTTTGGGAACGAAATGTTGTATGTACATATGCTTTATTATATCTTCCAATATAAAAATAGATTTGATCTCCAGCAAATCCACCAAGACCAGCAACAAAAATTGCTAAATACAGATTCATATCCCCAGTTTTGGTCATCAAGCCAGCCATAATAAGACCAAGTTCACCTTCTAAAATACTCCAAGCAAAAAGGATAATATAGCCATATTGTTTCAAAAGATATACAAATTTAGCTTCTAGTCCCTCTACTGGAGCTTGATAAAGATTGTAAGCAAGATAGCTGAATAAAAAAACAACGGTAACTGTTAATAACTTTCCAGAATGTTCTTTAAATAATTTTATCATAGTGTTAGTCGAACTTCAAAATCTCTTTAGCTTGAATCATATCTTTATCCCCTCTTCCACTTAGATTAACAATAACTGTTTTACCAGTAAATTTCTCTTTCGCTTTTTTAAGATACGCTATTGCATGAGCTGATTCAAATGCAGGGATAATCCCCTCTTTTCGACTGAGCCATACAAAAGCCTCCATTGCTTCATCATCTGTGATATTATCATACTCTACAGTTCCAAGATCATGATGGTAGCTATGTTCAGGTCCAATGCCAGGATAATCTAATCCAGCTGAAATCGAATGAGCCTCTAAAACTTGTCCATCTTCATCTTGAAGTAAATAAGAACATTGTCCATGCAATACCCCAGGCTTCCCTTTTTTGAGGCTACATCCATGAGCATTTGTTTCGATTCCAAGTCCACCAGCTTCAATCCCTATACAAGTAGTCTCTTTATCTTCTAAAAAGTGACTAAACATACCTATAGCATTTGATCCACCACCAATACAAGCTAATACATAATCAGGAAGTTTTCCTTCAATATCCAAAAACTGAGCCCTTGCTTCCCATCCAATAATCGCTTGAAAATCTCGCACCATCATAGGATAAGGATGTGGACCAGCCACTGTCCCTATAATATAAAAAGTATCTCTTGCATTTGTTACCCAGTATCTGATAGCATCATTCATAGCATCTTTGAGTGATTGACTTCCACTTTCAACCGCTATCACTTTAGCTCCTAAAAGTTTCATTCTAAAAACATTAAGCTCTTGTCTTTTTACATCTTTTGCACCCATAAAAATGGTACATTCTAACCCCATAAGTGCTGCAATCGTAGCAGTAGCAACACCATGTTGCCCAGCTCCAGTTTCGGCAATAACTTTTGTTTTTCCTAATCTTTTTGCTAATAATCCTTGAGCGATAACATTATTTACCTTGTGTGCTCCTGTATGATTTAAATCTTCTCTTTTTAAATACACTTTTGCCCCAATCTCATCACTTATATTTTTAGCTAAATAAAGCGGATTTGGCCTTCCTACATACTCTTTTAAAAGATAATTTACCTCTTCCCAAAATTGTGTATCAAATCTATATTTTTTATAATTTTCTTCTAGTTCAAGCAATATTGGCATAAGAGTTTCTGGAACATATCGTCCACCAAAGATACCAAAATGTCCATTTGTATCTGGATCAAATTTTGAAGGTTTTGGGATATAGTTATTCATATTTATTTTCCTTTAAAATGTCCCATCTAAAGGGACTCGTTATCTATTGTTTTATTAAATATCAAGCACACTATACACAGGTGCTATTTTTTCTACTTTCTCTTTTCCATTTAAAAATGTTAAATTCATCAAAAAACACACTTCTACTAAAGTAGCCTTAGTATCAACTACTAATCTACTTGCAGCAACTGCTGTACCACCAGTTGCAATTAAATCATCTATTAGTAAAACCCTAGCACCCACTTTATTTTTAAATGCATCAATATGGATCTCAACCTCATCAAAACCATATTCTAGCTCATATTTTTCGCAAATTGTGGTACTTGGAAGTTTTCCTCTTTTTCTAATAGGAACAAATCCAATCCCAAGTCGTGTCGCAAGTGCAGCGCCAAAGATAAATCCTCGACTATCAATCCCAGCGATATATTCCAAATCCATCTCTTTATATCTTGCTTCAAGATGTGTCATCAAAAGAGTAAATGCTTCACTATTGTTTAAAAGTGTTGTGATATCTTTAAACATTATCCCAGCTTTTGGAAAATCAGGAATATCTCGTATACTATCTAATAAAAATTGTTGTTGTTCTTTTGTTAAAATTTCCATTTTGTTCCTTTTATCCTGAGTTTTAAAATAATAATTTCTTTTTGATTAGTTCAA
>CALMBI010000065.1 GCA_937860115.1 uncultured Arcobacter sp.
CGAGAGTATCAAAGAAAAAAGAATATCTTTGCTCCCCAAAAGAGTTAAAATAAACCTAGAATAGAGACAGCATTAATCTAAAAAAATGTCAAAAGAACCCTAAAAATTAGTTTCTTTTGACTATTGAATTGTATTATTTGAAATAAATATTAGAGTTGTCCTATCTCTTTATCTAACATAAACAAACCTCTTCCTTCCATTCCAACAATATCTATTTTATCGAGTATCTCTTTGAAAAGTTTTTCCTCTTCGTGTTGTTCTGCAACATACCATTGCAAAAAATTAAAAGTTGAATAATCTTTATTTGAAAGTGAAAAATCAACTAAATCAAAAATTGATTTTGAAACTATCAATTCATGTTTGTATGTTCTTTCAAAAACATCTCTAAGCGATACAAATTCACTCATTGGCTCAGCAATTGCACCTATCTTTGCATTTTCGCCAGCTTCATTGATATAATCAAATAACTTATAGGCATGTGATAACTCTTCTTTTGAATGTCTCAATAAAAAATCAGCAGAACCTTTTAATCCTTTGTTTGCACACCAAGCACTCATTGACAAATATATGTTTGATGAGTACATCTCTAAATTCACTTGTTCATTTAATTTTTGAACTATATTTTCTTTTAACATTTTTTTCCTTTATATTTTAAAATTTGAAACCGATTTTGTACCTATGCCTCCTTTTATTTTATTTTGTAAGAATGAGCTTATTCTCTTTTGTGATCCTAAGAATATAGATGTTGCCATTATGATCGATAAGCACTTCCCTTTTGTCTTCAAATATAGTTTTTGAATCTATAATTTTCACATCATCTGTTTTCATTTTTTAACCACCATTGCTATTTTTTCAATATTGTTTTGTTTTAAAATATCCACTACAAAGATAAATTCCTCATAAGGTGCCAACTTATCCGCACTCAAAGCAACAGTATCACTTGGAGTTAATTCTTGTAGTTTTGTAGCTATCTTCTCTTTTGTAATCTCTACTTGATTGATATAAAACTTCCTATCAGCTGTGATAGAGATTTCATAATTTTTTGATTGCAACTCTTTTGAAGCAGTTGCATTTGGAAGTTTCAAATCCAACTTTCCAAGGGCAATAAACGATGAAATAGTCAAAATAATTGCTAATAAAACTAGCATAATATCAATCAAAGGGACAACATTTATCCCTTCTACTCGTTTAAGCGATTTCATCTTCATACTCACTTAGTGCTAAATCAACTTTTCGCAAAAAACCACCATAAATCATCGTTGATGGAATAGCAACAAAAAGACCAGCTGCTGTTACTTTTAATGCTAATCCTAATCCAATTATCACTTTAGAGGTATCTAAAGCACCACCACTCATCCCAATCTCATAAAAAACAACCATTATTCCACCAACAGTTCCCAAAAGACCAACATATGGGGCATTTGAACCTATAAGAGAGATTATCGTGAGATTTTTAGTTGCATCTCTTTCAAGCGAATTTTTTGTTTTAAACTCTTTTAGGTTGATATTTTTAAAAAATGCCCATCTCTCAATTGTGTATCCAACAACCAAAATACTCATCAATAAAAGTATTGCAAGTGTCCCATATTCCATTATTAATTTAAAATTTTCCATCTCTATTTTCCTATTTCCATTGTGCTTTTGTTAGTAATTCAACTGCTTTTTTATTATATTTTCCAAGTAGTTCTATTTCGAGTTGATCCTCATTAAATCTATCCCAATTGGCAATAACACCTGCAAGTTTGACCTCTTTGTTCACTGGATATTCAAAATTTGAGTTTGCAAAAACATATTGAGCCTCTTTTGAAGATAAAAATTCAATCAACTTTTGACCATTTACTTTATTTTTACCATATTTTGTAACTCCAGCCCCACTTATATTGATATGTGTTCCATAACTATTTTGATTTGGAAAAACTACTCCTAAGTTTTGTGCAACATCTCTATCTTTTGGATTATTTGATTGTAGCATTCCAGCAAAATAGTATGTATTTGCAATAGCGATATCCCCATCTCCACTAGCAACTGCATAGATTTGATCTCTATCATTTCCTTTTGGATGTCGTGCCATATTTTTGACAACACCTTTTGCCCATGCTAATGCTTTCTCTTCCCCTTCATGTGCAATCATAAAAGCCATCAAAGATTGATTATAAGAATTTGAAGATGTTCTTGTCAAAATTGTCTCCCCTAGCTTTGAATTTGCAAGGTCTAAATAAGTTGCAATTTTTTTTGGATCGATAGTTTTTTTATTGTAAACTAGAACTCTAGCTCTTTTTGTAAGTCCAAACCATTCTTGCTCTTTATCACGAAGATTTGCTGGGATATTTGCTTTGAGAATTTTTGAATCAATCGGTTGTAGTAATCCCAATTCTTTTGCTTGATATAGGTTCGCTATATCAGCTGTTATTAAAACATCAGCACTTGTTTGTTTCCCTTCAAGTGAGAGTTTTGTCACTAACTCTTCAGCCTTTGCTGTTAGAAGATTGACTTTAATTCCTGTTTCTTTTTCAAAAGCTTTAAAGAGTATTTTGTCTGAATCATAGTGTCTATGAGAATATACATTGACACTCTCTTCACCAAATACAAATAATGTTAAACACACCATACTTATTACTATTTTTTTAACCATTTTTTTCCTTTTTTTGTAGTTTATTTCTTTTTATGTATCAGACCACATTCGTAAGAGATTGTGATAACAACTTGTGAATCGTATAGAATCTTCAGTATCTCCAATAGTTTCTCGAAGTGAAATAATAGACATATCCATATCAAACAAAAGTCGTCTTTTTTCAACCTCACGAACCATGCTTTCAAGCCAAGTAAAAGAACAAATTCTAGCTCCACTTGTCACAGGCTCTACTCTATGAACACTTGATGATGGATACAAAATCATATCTCCAGCAGGGAGTTTTACCCTTTGTTCACCAAATGTGTCCTCAATAACAAGCTCACCACCCTCGTATTCATCTGGATTAGAAAAGAAGAGTGTAAATGATAAATCAGATCGCACTCTTTTCCCACCACCTCGTAAAGTTCTAATTGCATTATCTACATGATTTCCAAATGTATTCATTTCTCCTGTGTAGCAGTTAAAAAGTGGTGGAAATATTTTTTTAGGGAGTGCTGCTGAGAAAAAAAGCCCATTTTTACTCAAAGCATCAAGTATCACTTTTTGAATCACAATTGCTTCATCACAATCCTCGGGCAGTTGGAGATTTCGTTTCATTTTAGCTGCTTGTGTTCCTGATGTTACATTTCCATCAACCCAATTAGATTCAACCAACATCTTTTTACATCTTTGAACTTCTTCATCATTTAATACATTTGGTATATGAATTAACATTTTTTGATCCTTTCTTTT
>CALMBI010000066.1 GCA_937860115.1 uncultured Arcobacter sp.
CTAAGCAACTATAATAAAAAATAATAATTCAGCAACCCATTTTTTTCATTAAGCCCAGTTTATCAATGTCGATATTTATTAATCTTTTGTTTTCGTCATTTTTTTCTTTTTGAAGCCTTAAAATTTCTTTTTTTATAGTTTCTCTTTGAAATTTATAATCATCACTTATTATTTTTTTGATAGCATTTTCACAAACTTTTTTTATATCTGAAACTTTTATATTCGTATCCACATTAGATAATCTTTTCTCCAAATCATCCATGATAAATTTTACAGATTCATACTCATTGCCAAACCTTATCTGCTCTCCTGCAAAATAAAGTGGATAGTGTTCTTCAATCAAATACTGCAATTGATACATTTCTTTTAATGTTTCTTTTCCATATCCTCTAAGATTAGATATTTCATTCTGGGCAAAATGAATTTTTTGAATTATAAAATCTTTTGCCGTTACCTCTTCGTTGTATTCCTCTTTTCCTGCTATAAAAGAAAAGCCAGTCGGAAATTTTCTATCACTTAGCTTTAAAGATTCGTCCCAAAATATTTGTTCATATAATTCATTCATCTGTAAAGCCCTTGTACATTATTTTTACCACTATCGGGTGCTAATTTTGCATATCTCAAAGTTTGTTTTATATCGCTGTGATCCATTAGTTTTTGAATAGTAAATATTGGAGTTCCATTTATTGCAAGATGTGAGGCAAAAGTATGCCTTAAAGTATGTATTACAGCTCTATTTGTAATATCATCATCTTTAAGCCCATTATTAAATAATCTATCTAATATCGGCTTTAACCTTCTATGTATCTGCTTATGATCTACTTTTTTCTCTTGTAAGCCTTTTTGAGTTACAACATAATCATTTGCTTTTAATGTGGGTAAATGATCTCTTAGTATCTCTACAAGCTCATCTTGTAAAAATCCCGTATATCTTCTTTTGGTTTTCAGATTGCCAAGATTTACTGTTTGATTAGCTAAATCAATATCTTTTTTTTGAATATGCAAAATAGTTTCTAATCTTCCACCAGTACAAAGTGCAAATTCTACAAAGAGGTTTACAAAAAAGTTTTCTCTAACCTCATCTTTGAGTTTTTTTATGTCTTCAATAGTTAAAAATCTCTCACGCTTATTATCGTCTTTGTGTTTTGAAACACCCATACAAGGATTTACTACTTTTAAATCGTGGTGTTTGATACTATGGTTAATTATTGTTGATATTAAAGATAACACGCTGTTAGCTGTTCCATTTGAACGCCCCAAATCTATAACACTATCGACAACTTTTTTTATATCTGCCTTTGTAACATTTTCTATTTGTTTATTTCCAATAAGTGGCTGTATATGATTAGAATATTTTTGTTTTCTTTCATTAGATGATTTTCTATCTTCAAAATATCTATTAGCCAAAGTATCAAGAGTAATATAATCTTTTTTCTTTTTAGTACTGATTACTGTTATATCTTTTCCATGTTTCATTTTAGATATTTGTTCATTTCTAAGATTAAAAGCGTTTATTTCTCTTATGCCCTCTGAATACTTACCTACTTTAATCCATTTCTTTTTTTTGTTATCGTTTATATCATTGTAAGTAAAATAATAAACTTTGTCTTTATCCTCTGTTTCATTGTAATAAACACCAGTTTTTTTGGTTTTAATCATAGCCATTTGAAGCCCTTTTTATATTTATTGGTCTTTGGTTATACTTTCAAAGTAAAAATCAAAATTTTAGTATTTTCATTTATACCCTATTTATACCTAAAAAAGATAGAAAATGACAAAATATGCTTTAACTTGAATTTTATAAAAAGTTTAATAAAGTCCTTATTAATAGAACTTTATTTAAGTTTCTAGGAGTTTAAGAAAGATGGAAAAATTATGTGGAATAGATGAAGCTGGAAGAGGACCATTAGCTGGTCCTTTATATGTTGCTGGAGTTGTATTTAAAAATGATATTACAAATATTAAAGAATTAGAGTTACTTAATGATAGTAAAAAACTTACAGAGAAAAAAAGAGAATATCTATTTGATATCATAAAAGAATATTCTTATTTTCATATTGCACATAGATCAAATCAACAGATAGATCAACTTGGAATTTCTGTTTGTATCAAAGAATCCATTTTAGAGATTATAGAAAATGTAAATGGTTATGAGTATCTTATGGATGGAAACACATCATTTGGTATACCAAATCTTAATCATCTCATTAAAGCAGATGCAACTATCAAAGAGGTGAGTGCAGCTTCAATTTTAGCTAAAGTAGCAAGAGATAGATATATGGTAGATATTGCAAAAGAGTATCCCTTATATCTATTTGAAAAACATAAAGGATATGGCACACAACTCCATATCGATCTTATTAAACAATACGGAAGATGTGAACTCCATCGAAAAAGTTATCTTATTAATGGAGTTGATAGATAATTTTTTTGACTAATATCGATTATTATATACTCAGTAAAAAAATACTTGTATAGATTATTTGAATTATAAAAACTAAACTGCCTAAAATAAGGGCATTTTTACCATTTGCTTTTATACTTGAAAAACTTATCTTCAAACCAATAGCAGCCATTGCAACAACAAGTGCTAAATGGCTTACCTCTTTTATTGTTCTAACAATAAACTCTGGAAGAAGATTGAGTGTAGCAATAAATGAAAAAAATAAAAAATAAAAAATAAAATGGGGAATATTTTTCCAAATACTTTTTGGTTTCTCTATATTATCATCAGTTTCTGATTTAATAAAGATGAAGATTAAAATCAATAACACAAAAGCTAATGTAAGCACCCTTCCCATCTTAATTACAGTAGCATTTTGTCCAGCAACCTCACTTATAGCAAAACCACCTGCAACTGCTTGTCCTACTGCTTGAAGTGTATTTCCTACCAAAATCCCAGCTGATTTTTCATCAAGTCCAACTAATAGCGCGATAAAAGGAACCAAAAAAATACCAATGGTTCCTAAAAAATTGACAACGGCAACTGAAATACCAACTTCACTCTCACTTGCTTTAACGATATCTTTTGAAGCACCAATAGCACTTGCGCCACAGATACCATTTCCAATACCTAATAACAATGATAGTTTTTTATCAATACCCAAAATTTTGCCAAGGAAAATAGCACTTATTATAGTAATACCTATTCCACTTAGAATTAAAAAAAGTGTTTTTATTCCAAGATCAAGTAAAACTGAAAAATCTAAAGATATCCCCATAGTAGCTATTGCAAAAGCAAGTATAGATTTTTCTGAATAGCCTATACCTTTATTGTATTGATGTGGAATTGTAATCGTATTTGATATAAGTAAACCAATTACAATAGCTATTACAGCCGAGCCAATTGATATATAATTATCAATAAAAAGAGCAATAAGTGCTATAACAGCAGATAATCCAATTCCGTATACCATAGATTATATATGAGCCTTTACAAATGCTAATGCATTCTCTTTTGCTTCATTTACTTTTGAAGGATCTTTCCCACCTGCACTTGCAAAATCAGGTCTTCCCCCACCATTTCCACCAACGATAGGAGCAACAGTTTTTACCCAATCCCCTGCTTTGATATTACAATTTTTAGATCCTGCAACAAGCATCACTTTATCATCTTTTGGTTGGATTAAAAGTACAGCAACTGAATCGTTTCCATTTTTCAGATCATCTACCATTTTTTTAAGATCACCTTGAGGAACTATATCCACTACCACTTTAACACCATTGATCATCTCCTCTTGTAGAGGAACAATTACATTTTCTTGTGCACCTTTTAGCTCGTTTTTGAGTTGTTTGATTTGTTCTTTTAATTTTGCAATCCCTTGCATAATATCTTTATTTTTTAGTTCAGCTTCTACTTGAGCAATTTTTTCAACAGCTTCTTTTGCGTAGTTGATAGCACTTAGTCCACACACAGCTTCGATTCTTCTAACCCCTGCACTTACACCACTCTCTTTTGTGATATAAAAACTTCCAATAAGTCCTGTATTTTTGATATGTGTTCCACCACAAAACTCTACACTTACATCACCAAATTCTACAACTCTTACTCTATCACCATATTTTTCACCAAACATAGCAATAGCACCTTTTTTCTTAGCATCTTCTATTGGTAACTCTTCAACATTACCTGCAATTGCATTAGCTATCATAGAGTTTACTAGATCTTGCACCTCATCAAGTTGCTCTTGTGTAAGAGCTTTTGGATAAGTAAAGTCAAATCTAAGTCGTTTATCATCATTTAAACTTCCTGCTTGTGAAATAGTATCACCTAAAACTATTCTCAGTGCACTTTGAAGTAAGTGAGTTGCACTATGGTGTTTTGCTACTTCCTCTCTATTTGCTACTATCGCTTCTACATTTTCACCGACTGATAGGTTCGAACCAGCTATAGAAACTTTTGAGATATTTAACCCATGAATTTTTTTAGTTTCACTTATAACAGCAATATGTGAACCATCCTCTAATGCTCCAACATCACCTTCTTGTCCACCACTTGTAGCATAAAAAGGTGTACGATCTAACATCACCCAGCCTTGTTCATCTTTTTCTAAAGTTTGAACTCTTTGAAAATTTTCATTAAATAAAGCTATGATTTTTGAATGTGAAACTGTTGTTTCATATCCAATAAATTCATTAATACCAAGCTCATCTAAAACTGCTTTAAAATCACCCTCATTTGCTTCATCACCACTCCCTTTCCAAGAAGCTTTTGCTTTTGCTTTTTGCTCATCCATACATCTTTCAAAAGTATCAATATCAACGCTTAAACCTTTTTCTCTAAGCATATCTTCTGTAAGATCAAGTGGAAATCCATGTGTATCATAAAGATTAAAAGCAACCTCTCCACTAAATACATCTTTTGTATTTATTAGTTCTGCATTAAAAAGTTCCATACCACTTGAGATAGTATTGAAAAATCTCTCCTCTTCCATAGTTACTTGTTCTTTTATAAAATTGTGTTGCTCTTTAAGTTCAACATAATGATTTCCCATAATCTCAACTAAAGTATCAATAATTTGTGCCATAAAAGCTTTTCTAAATCCAAGCAGATATCCATGTCTTACAGCTCTTCGTAAAATTCTTCTAAGAACATATCCTCTACCTGCTTTATCAAAAAGTATCCCTTGACTTAGCATAAATGAAACTGTTCTCACATGATCTGCAATAACTCTAAAAGAGCCAATATTTTTCTCATCTTTTTTTACAGTTGCAATAGATTCTAACTTATCAATAAGTGGCTTAAATGTAGAAGAATCAAAGTTATTTCTTACACCCTCTTTTATTGCTGTGATTCTTTCAAGTCCCATCCCTGTATCGATTGAAGGTTTTGGAAGTGGCAATAATGTCCCATCTGCTTTTCTTTCATACTGCATAAATACAAGATTCCAAATCTCTAAAAATCTATCTCCATCTCCACCCATTTTATCTTCTGGGCTATTAAAATATTCAGCCCCTTGGTCATAGAAAATCTCACTACAAGGACCACAAGCACCCGTTTCACCCATAGCCCAAAAATTGTCTTTATCACCAAATCGTACGATTCTATCAGGTGAAATATGTTTTGTCCAAATAGTAAATGCTTCATCATCATTATCATGAACAGTTACCCATAATTTTTCAATAGGTAATGCAAGATTAACTGTGATAAATTCCCATGCATAAGCAATTGCATCCTCTTTAAAATAATCTCCAAAAGAGAAATTTCCAAGCATCTCAAATAAAGTATGGTGTCTTGCTGTGTATCCAACATTTTCTAAATCATTGTGTTTTCCACCCGCTCTTACACACACTTGACAACTAGTAGCCCTTGGATTTGTTGGAATCGGCACAGCTCCTGTAAAAATATCTTTAAATTGAACCATTCCAGCATTGGTAAAAAGGAGTGTTGCATCATCTGGCACAAGTGGTGAACTTTTAACAACATCGTGGTTTTTACTATTAAAAAATTCTAAAAATTCTTTTCTTATATCTAACATCTTCTATCCATCATTTAAATTTTTGTCGATTATATCAAAATGAAGTAATAATTTTAATAAACCAAATGAGTAAAAATTTGACATTTTTAAACTATTTATATTTAGTTAGATGTCAAAAGGTTGATTAAAGAAAAACTTCCATATAATTTTTCCAAACAAATTAAAGGATTAAAAATGGGAAAATATATTGAATTAACAAGTGAAAATTTTGAAGCTACTGTAAACAGTGGTGTATCTTTAGTAGATTTCTGGGCTCCATGGTGTGGACCATGTAGAATGATTGCTCCTGTTATCGAAGAATTAGCAAATGATTTTGATGGAAAAGCAAACATTTGCAAAATTAACACTGATGAGCAACAAGAGTTAGCAAGCAAATTTGGTGTTAGATCTATTCCTACTATTCTTTTCATGAAAGATGGTCAAGTTGTAGATACAATGATTGGTGCTGCTTCTAAACAAGCATTCGCTGATAAATTAAATTCATTACTATAATATATAAATGCAATTATTTTAAGGTCGGGTATCTAAGTACCTGACCTTTTTATTTTTATAAAAAATATCATTCTAAAAGAGGAAAACAGATGTTAGATTTCGCAATCATTGGTGGTGGACCAGCAGGACTTACAGCTGGACTGTATGCTACTAGAGGTGGACTTAAAAATGTTGTTATGTTTGAAAAAGGGCTTCCAGGTGGACAGATCACTCAAAGTAGTGAAATAGAAAACTATCCTGGTCAATTAGAAGTTGTTACAGGTATGGAACTAATGGAAAAGTGGCCTGAACAATGCCAAAGATTTGGTTTACAACATAGTATGAATGAAGTAACTAAAGTGGAAAAAAATGAAGAAACATTTACACTTTCGCTTATCAATGGAGAGAAAATTGAAGCTAAATCTGTACTCATAGCAACAGGAAGTGTGCCAAAACCTGCAAATATCAAAGGGGAAAAAGAGTTCTTTGGTAGAGGTGTAAGCACTTGTGCAACATGTGATGGTTTCTTTTATAAAGGTAAAGATGTAGCTGTAATTGGTGGTGGAGATACTGCTGTAGAAGAGGCTATTTTTTTAGCAAATATCTGTAAAACAGTATATATTGTTCATAGAAGAGATGAATTTAGAGCAAGTCCTCATGAAGTTGAAAAAATGAACAAAATTTCAAATATTATTCAAGTACTTTCTCATACAACTGAAGAGATTGTTGGAGATATGATGGGTGTAACTCGCCTTGTAGTAAAATCAAAAGATACAAATGAAGAGAAAACACTTGATGTACTTGGGGTTTTTGTGTTTGTTGGTAGAGATGTTTTAAACCAAACACTTATCCAAGATGATGGAAGTTTTTTGTGTGATACAAATAGCTCTGGGGAAGTGATAGTTGATCTCAATATGAAAACTTCTGTATCTGGACTTTTTGCAGCAGGTGATATTAGAATCAATGCTCCAAAACAAGTTATATGTGCTGCTGGTGATGGAGCAACTGCAGGAATCGGTGCAATTGCATATTTACAATAATTTAAGGGAAAATATATAAATGTTAAAAATTGGAATTTTAGGTAGTACAGGTAGAGTTGGATCACTTCTTATTGATGATTTAGAAAACAATCCATTAGCAAAAGTTGGAAGTGTCCATGTATTTGATGAACTCAAAAAAGCTCTACCGCAAGGTACTGTTGTTACAAATGATATGAAAACTATGCTAGAAAACTGTGATGCAGTGATCGATTTTTCAGCACCCAAAGCAACAGAAGAGCTACTATCAACAGTGATTAATATTGGTGGAAATAAACCACTTGTTATTGCAACTACTGGTTTTAACGAACACCAAAAAAATCTTCTTTTGGAAGCTAGTAAAGTTACGCCAATATTGTATGCAACAAATATGAGTTTAGGTGTTGCTGTTTTAAATAAACTTGTAGCACTTGCATCTAAGACTCTCAGAGATTTTGACTGCGAAATTGTTGAACAACACCATAGACATAAAGTGGATTCTCCAAGTGGAACCGCTCTTACATTAGCAGAACACGCTGCAGGAGCGAGAGATCTTGATCTTGATGCGGTTAGAGTAAGTGGAAGAGATGGTGTGATTGGTGCTAGAACAAAAGATGAGATTGGTGTTATGAGTTTAAGAGGTGGGGATATTGTTGGAAGACATACTGTTGGTTTTTATAATGATGGTGAATTTATCGAATTAAATCACACAGCAACAGCAAGAAATACTTTTAGTAGAGGTGCTATCAAAGCAGCTCTTTGGCTTGTAGATCAAGAAAGTGGTCTATATTCTATTAATGATTGTTTAGGATTATAATATGTGCGCAATAGTTGGTATTTACGGTAATGACAATGCAGCAAGACTAGCTTCAGCTGCACTCTTTGCTATGCAGCATCGTGGTCACGAAGCTACAGGAATCAGTAGTGGTGGGAGTGGAGATAAAAAAATCTATACTGTTAAAAACAGAGGTTATGTTAGAGACGTCTATGATGAAAAAGCATTTAAGATTCTTCAGGGAGATATGGCAATAGGTCATAACAGATACTCAACAGCAGGAAGTGATTCTGTATTTGATGCTCAGCCAATCCATGCAAAATATAAACTTGGTGAAATCTCTATCGTTCATAACGGAAACTTGGTAAATAAACAAGAGGTTAGAGATCAATTGATCAATGATGGAGCGATTTTTCAAACAGGTATGGATACAGAAAATCTTATCCACTTAATTGCAAAATCAACAAGAGATAAACTAAGAGATAGAATCACGGATGCTTTAGAACATGTAAAAGGTGCATATAACTTTATTATCCAAAGTAGAAGTAAACTTTTTGTAATCAGAGACCAGTTCGGGATTAGACCACTATCACTTGGAAAACTAAAAAGTGGTGGTTGGATAGTTGCTAGTGAAACTTGTGCTTTTGATCTTGTAGAAGCTGAATTTGTTAGAGATGTAAGACCAGGTGAGATGCTAATTTTAGATGATAAAGAGAAAGAGCCTGAATCTATTCAGTTATTTAGTGGATCACCATTTAGACCTTGTGCATTTGAATATATCTATTTTGCTAGACCAGATTCTGTAATTGATGGTAAAAGTGTTTATAGAACAAGAGAAAATATGGGTAAAGCACTTGCAAAAAATGATAAATCAAAAGCAATAGTAGCTGATATGGTTGTACCTGTTCCAGATTCTGGTGTACCAGCAGCACTTGGATACTCTCAAGAATGTGGTATTCCATATGAACTAGGAATCATTCGAAATCACTATGTTGGTAGAACATTTATAGAACCAACACAAGAGATGAGAAATATCAAGGTAAAAATGAAACTCAATCCTATGAGATCAATTATAGAAGGGAAATCACTGATTGTTATTGATGATAGTATCGTTAGAGGTACAACTAGTAAAAGAATTGTACAAATGCTTAAAGAAGCAGGTGCTAAAGAGGTTCACTTTAGAGTTGCAAGTCCAATGATTCAACATCCGTGTTTTTATGGAATCGATACACCAACAAAAGCAGAGCTTATCAATGCAAATATGAGTAAAGAAGAAGTTTGCGAATATATTGGAGCAGATTCATTAGAATATCTTTCAATAGAAGATCTCAAAGATTCATTAGGTCACGATAGAAATTATTCGATGGTAAGTTTCGATGGTGATTATTTTATAGTATAGGAATATTGCACGTTTTGAGACAACTCCTAACTATAGGTAAATATTTCAAAGATAAATTCGGAGAAAAAGTTTACAAAATACCAATTAGCATAAGTGGATTTACATGTCCAAATATTGATGGTACAGTCGCTAAAGGTGGCTGTACTTTTTGTGAAAATGAATCATTTTCACCTAATCTAACTGATAAATCAAAATTTAAACTCAATCTTAAAAGTAACGAAAATCCTTATTTAGAAAAACAACTTTTACAACTTGAATATCAATTTAAATATACAAAAGAGAGACTTGAAAATAAATTTGGTGCAAAAAAATTTATAGTTTATTTTCAATCATTTACAAATACCTATGCTCCACTTGATACTCTCAAAGCGCTCTATGAAAAAGCACTCTCATTTGAAAATGTAATAGGTCTTAGTATCGGTACAAGGACAGATTGTATCACAGATGAAACTTTAAACTATTTAGAAAAACTTTCTAAAAGAGCACTCCCTAACTATCTATTAAGCCCTACACACTCTTATAAAAACTATGAAATCTGGGTTGAATACGGTATCCAATCTATTTTTGATGAAACATTGGAAAAAATTAATCGAGGACACGATTTTGCGAATGTAAAAGAGTGGATAAATAAAACAAAACAAAAAGATTTATTGGTGTGTGGACATCTTATCTTTGGATTACCAAATGAAAATCAAGAGATGATGTTACAAACAGTAACAGAGTCAATAAATTTAAAAATCGATTCTATTAAATTTCATCCACTCTATGTCACAAAAAATACACTTCTTGCTATTGATTATCAAAAAGGAAATTTTCGTCCAATAAGTGAAAATTTATATATTGATACTTTGATCAAATCTATCAAGATGTTACCAGCAAATATATCTATATCTAGAGTAACTGCTGGGATTGGAAACGATTCTTTGATCGATCCTTTATGGTGCAATGATAAACATCAACAAATGAAAAAAATAAAATCTGCTCTCTTTAAAGAAAATCTTTTTTACTAAAAAATTCATTTATTAAAGTCGGTTGAATTACTTTAAATAATAATATTTATACAAAAAACTATTAATCTGTCATAAAATTTTAAGAATTGCCACACTATAATAGTGTGTTAAAAATTCAAAAAAAGGAAAAAGTATGTCTGAAAGTATGAATAGACGAGATGCAATGGGAATTGCATTTGGTGCTTGTGCCGCTGTTGGTGGTATTTTTGCACTAGCAGGTATGAAAAAAGCTTGGGATCCACTTCCAAGTGTAAAAGCTGCAGGTACTACAACAGTTGACACTTCATCAGCTGAAGCAAATGTAATGTACACAGAAAAATGGAGAGGAAAACCAGTATTTATATTGAAAAAAACTCCAGATATGGTTGCTAAAGCTACAGAAAATGAGAAAAAAAGAGATGTTATCATCAATGGTGAACACTTTTTAGTATGTATTGGGTTATGTACACATCTTGGATGTATCCCATCATATGCCGTAGCTACACAAGATTTCTTATGTGCATGTCATGGTGCTACATATGATCAAAGTGGTATCAATACAAAAGCTCCAGCTCCACTTCCAATGTTAATTCCACCATTTAAACTTGATGGTGCAAAAATTGTATTAGGTGAAGAGGGTGAAGAATACACAAAAATGAAAACTGATGGTGTCCTTGGTGACGTACCATTAGCAGTATAAAGGAGTAGTAATGGCACATTTTGATAAAAATGCAAAACCATTTTCTGAGCAATGGTTAGATGATAGACTTGCTGTTAGAACTCTAAAAAGAGTATTAGCAGAGGAATATTGGATTCCAAAAGATATCAACTTCTTATGGGCGATGGGGATGATATTAGCAGTAACTTTTGGTTTACTGACAATCTCTGGGATTTTCCTTTTAATGTATTATAAACCTGATACTGCTTTAGCATTTGATAGCGTAAACTATACAATTATGCAAGAAGTTGGTTATGGTTGGTTATTTAGACATATCCATGGTGTTGCTGCATCTGTAGTATTCTTAATTATTTATATCCATATGTTTACAGGGATCTATTATGGTTCATATAAACAAGGAAGAGAGATGATTTGGATCTCTGGTATGTTATTATTCGTTACATTCTCAGCTGAAGCATTCTCTGGATATATGTTACCATGGGGTCAAATGTCTTACTGGGCTGGTATGGTTATTACTAACTTATTCTCTGTTGGATCATTGGAATTAAACGGTATTGTAGAGTGGATTAGAGGAGATTATGTTCCTGGAGATGCATTCTTAACAAGATTCTTTATGTTACACGTATTATTATTGCCTTTAGCTATTATTGGTGTAATAGTACTTCACTTTGGAACACTTAGAATCCCACACGTTAATAACCAAGAGGGTGAGATTATTGATTTTGATGAAGAAGCTAAAAAATATTTAGCAGGTGATACAAAAAACGCAAAAGTTATTAGATTCCAATTTGACTTCTTAGCAAAAGACTTTATGGTACTTGCTTTCTTCTTATTATTATTCTTCTACTTAGTATTTTATCATTTTGCTTTTGCTATGGATCCAGTTAACTTTGATCCAGCTGATGGACTTAAAACTCCAGAACATATTTATCCTGAATGGTATTTCTTATGGTCATATGAGATCTTAAGACCTTTCCCTAAAGATCCAGGTCTTATTGCATTTGCATTCTCACAAGTTATTTTCTTGTTATTACCATTCTTGGATAGAAGTCCAAATGCTATTCCAGCGCACAAAAGAGGAAAATTCTTTATCTGGTTCTGGCTACTATTAATTGATATGATCGTATTAACAATGATGGGTAAATTACCACCAGAAGGTATTTTTAGTTCAATAGGTTTATGGGCGGCAATTATATTTATAGTATTGTGGGTTGCATTACCATTTATCACTAAAAATGAAAAAGTAAAGTAAGGAGAATATAATGAGAGAATTAAAAATATTAATAGTAGTTGTATTCTTTTCACTAGTAACATATTGGGGAGTTGAGCCATTTGCTCACTCTCAAATGCATAAACACGTAGAGAGTGGAGAGTTTCAATACAAAGATATGCCAGCAGTTGCTGAAGGTGATGCAGCAAAAGGTGGAGAACTTGTAATGGCAAACTGTGTTGCTTGTCATGCTATCACTTCGCAAGGTGTTGCTGCTCCAATGGATCCAGTTACAGCGAGTACAAGTTATGGTGTAAATCCACCAGATTTAAGTAATGCTGGTGCAATTTTTGCTTCTAACTATTTAGCTGCATTTATTGCTGATCCTGCAAAAGCTTCAAATGTTTCACATAAATTCCCAGAAGGAAGTGGGAAATCACATCCAATGCCAGCTTATAACTGGATGGCACCAGAAGATATTGCAAATATCGTAACATATTTAAAATCTATTGCTAAAGCAGAATTAACTCCAAAAGAAGTATTTATTGATGCTTGTGGAAGATGTCACGCTGCTAGATACGATGGTAAAGTAATGGGTGAAAAATGGACTCAAATTGGTCAAAAAGAGAAATTCAAATATGAAAAAGATTCTTTAGCATATGATATTCAAGTTTTAGAGTACCAAGACAATCTTAAAAAATATATGGGTAAATTACCACCAGATCTTTCTATCATCATCAGAGCTAGAAGTGAAAATTTCTTAGAGACTTTCATTGAAAATCCACAAACTCAATTAGAGGGAACTGCTATGCCAGCTGTTGGACTTACTAAAGAAAGTTATGAAAAAGTAATGAAACATTTAGAAAATATTGGTGATCCAAGTAAACCAGAAAGAGATGGTTTAGGTATTTGGTTCCTACTTTATACTGCAATTTTCACAGTCTTAGCTGTACTTTGGAAAAAATCAGTGTGGAAAAAACTTCACTAATAAAGGAAACTAGATTATAAAAAATTATTTTAACTCTTTCAGCTCTTGCATCACTTGCAATGGCTGATAGTAAAACAACAATCATTGAAACAATGGCATCTATGGAAAAAGGGATGGCTACAATTCAAAAAGGTTTCTTATATAATCAAAAAGCGATGATTTTAGAAGGTGTTGATACTGTAATCAGTGCAAATGAAATTTTTGTAAAAGTAGATGTAAAAGCATTCACAAATGGAAGTAAAGCTACTCAAGTTATCTCTAATATCCATGGTAACTTAGCAGCTGATGCAAAAAAATTCAAAAAAGCAGTTAACGATAATAAATTTGCTAACGCTACCAAAATTTATGGTGAGATGGTAAACGACTGTGTTTCTTGTCACACTGTAATTAGAAAATGGTAATCATTTTCAATTAGAAAAGAGATTATCTCTTTTCTAAATTTCTTTATATTATTTCAACTATTCAAGATTCACTTTTCTAATACATTATCAAATGAAATATCTCAAACGAAAATTATACTTATAAAACTATTTTTGAAGCTATTGTTATAACTGCTGTTTCACTTCTTTGAATAATATTTGAATCAATTCCAACAATTTTTTCTGGTGCAAATTTAGCAATCTCATTTTTAGAAAAACCACCTTCACATCCTAATATAATCGTCTCTATAAGATCTTTTTTCGATGAAATATTATTTGTGCTAAAGTTGAACATATAACTATCTGGATACTCTTGTAAAAATTGATCTAATGATTTAGCATACGCTAAGGTAATAATATCACTTCGACCAGATTGTGAAGATGAATTGTGTAATAATTTTTCGAGCTTATCAAAATTGATGTTTTGATTTCTTTGTGAGTATTCACACTCGATAAATGTTATCTTATCAACCCCTATTTCATTAAGCGATGCGATCACTTTTTCAATATTTTTAAAATCGATCTTACACCAACCAATATGAAGTTTTTTGTTTGCACTTATTATTTTTTCTTCACTACTTAGAAGTTTGAGTGTTGCAATCTTTTTATCTACAAATTCTACCTCATATTTATAGATACAATGATCAGTTAAATTTCTAAAATAAAGTTCTTTATCTTTATCGTGTCTTCTCACTTTAAAAATATAATTGTGTAGTTCCCCTTCTATTTTAAGTAAGTCTTGCGAAGCATTTGGATGGTAGATAAATTGCACTACTTTTCCTAAAATAGTTTTGAGATCATATAGACTGCTACCAATGCTATTAGTTGCATAGTGTAGATTTTTTTAGCAAATAATTTGAACTCTTCTTGCAATTGTAATTGCGTTGTTTGTATCACTCTCATTTTTTTGTATCTTTTAATCTCTGTAATCATTAAAAATAGTGATGTAGGTATCATTAGAATAACTGTAGGATTCATATCATGTGTAAATCCTGCTAATACTGCGCCCGTGTAAGCAATAATAAAATTGATTGAGTGATAATATGGTGTTAATTTTTTTAATCGTTTTGCCATCAAGAAAAAGTTTTCTTGTGTGTGTACTGTATAGTAATTAAAAATGATAATCCCAATAAGTATGAAAATTCCCGCTAAATGCACCCAAATAGATGATGATATAAGTTCGTAACCAGCTTCCAAAAAAGTCCTTTTATATGTTTTTAGGTATTATACCACATAGACTATTATAAAGGCTTTCCCTTGGCAATATGTATCAAAGAAGCATTACGACTCATTGCTTCACATGTTCAAAAAGTATCATATGAAATCGTACCAATTGAAAATAGTGTCGATAGAATTTGTGCAGAAAATCTCTATGCAAAGTACCCTCTTCCAAACTATAATAATTCAGCAATGGATGGATATGGCATCAAACTTGATGATCAATCAAAAAAAGTAAAAGTTGTCAATACTATACTTGCAGGAAGTTCAATCGATACAAATGTAAAAATAGGTGAAGTTGTAAAGATAATGACAGGTGCAAAAGTACCTGAGTCAATAGAAGCGATCGTGCCTATTGAGGATGTGATAGTACACAATGATAATACAATCACACTCCCTTCAAATATCAAAAAAAATCAACACATAAGATTTTGTGCCGAAGAGATACAAATAGATGATTTACTTTTAAAAGATGGAGAAGATATCAATTTTGCATCGATTGCTTTAATTGCCTCTCAAGGTATTACACATATTAAAGTGTATAGAAAACCACAAATTTCAGTATTTGCAAGTGGAGAAGAACTCAAACTTCATTATGAAAAAATCAATCAATTTCAACTTTATAATTCCAATACTCCTACTCTATTGGCTCGTGCAAAAGAATTGGGTGGGGAAGCTATATTTACAGGAATGGCTAGAGATAATATAGAATCTTTAAAAGAGATGATTGAGAATTCACTTCAAAGTGATTTTATCATCACAAGTGGTGGAATAAGTGTTGGTGATGCTGATTTTACTCGAGAAGCATTTATGCAATTTGATATGGAGATCATTTTTGATGGAATCAAAATCAAACCAGGTAAACCGACTCTTTTTGGTAAGATTGGAAAAACCTATATCTTAAATCTTCCAGGAAATCCACTTGCAGCTTCACTTATTTTTGAGATATTTGGAAAAGCAATATTACAAAAACTCTCTGGAAATGAAAAGATCTATCACAGTTATATTTTAGGTAAAATTGGTGAAGAGCTACCAAATAAACAAGGTCGAACTACCCTTATACCTGGAAATTTTGATGGTGAGTATTTTTTTCCAGCACCTAAAAGATTACCTGGGATGGTAGGGGTACTTCATAATTGTAATTCGATGCTTATATTAAACAAACATCAAGATTTACTGAAAAAAGAGAGCTTAGTAAAAATTTTACCTATAAATTGGAAATTTTTTAGTAACATTCAAAAAGATTTTTTCAGCTAAAAATAAAAGGATGATCATTTGCTAATTGATGGGCACAAAAGGAAAGTAGACTATTTAAGAATATCAGTTACTGAAAGATGTAATTTTAGATGTCAATATTGTATGCCAGAAAAACCATTTTCTTGGGTGCCGCATGAAAATCTACTCTCTTATGAAGATCTCTTTTTATTTGTTAAAGCCTCTATAGATGAGGGGATAACAAAAGTAAGAATCACTGGTGGAGAACCACTTCTTAGAAAAAATTTAGATCATTTTATCAAGATGGTTCACGACTATGCTCCAGATATTGATCTTTCACTTACAACAAATGCTTCTCTTTTAAAAGACTCTGCACAAGCACTCAAAGATGCAGGACTGAAAAGAATCAATATTTCTTTAGACACACTCAAAAAAGAGACAGCTCACTATATAGCAAAAAAAGATGTATTAGACTCTGTTTTGGAAGGTATTGAGGAAGCAGATAAAGTGGGATTAAAAATTAAAATAAATTGTGTTCCACTCAAAGGTATCAATGATAATGAGATTATAGATCTTTTGGAATACTGCAAAGAAAAAAATTATGAAGTAAGATTTATAGAATTTATGGAAAATAGCCATGCTTCAGTCAAACAAGGACTCAATTCAAGTGAAATACAAGAGATAATCAAAACAAAATACAATTTTACTAAAGCGCCACGTGAGGGGAGTAGCCCATCCCAAAATTATTATCTTGAAGATGGATACAAGTTTGGGATTATAGAACCTCATCTTGATGATTTTTGTAGTGATTGTAATAGGATTAGACTTACAGCAGAAGGGTATCTTATCCCATGTCTTTATTTTGAAGATGCACTTTCAATAGCAGATGCAATTAAAGCTAAAGATATAGAAGGTGCAGTTGATATCTTAAAAAAAGTACTTCAAAATAAACCAGAAAAAAATAAATGGGGAAGTGAAAATAGTAGTGATAGAGCATTTTATGAAACAGGTGGATGAGATATGAATAATAAAAAAGCAGTATGTGTACTTAGTGGTGGAATGGATTCTACCCTCTCTTCGTATTTAGCAAAAAATAGTGGATATGATGTGATTGCTGTACATTTTAACTATGGACAAAGAACAGAACATAAAGAACTTGAATGTTTTAGAAATATCTGTATTGAACTTGAAGTGAAAGAAAAATATGAGATCAATATCCCATTTTTTACCCAAATTGGTGCTTCTGCACTTACAGATAACTCAATAGATGTACCTACAGGTGGTATTGAAGCTGGGGTTCCTATCACATATGTACCATTTAGAAATGGGATCTTTTTAAGCATAGCTACTGCAATTGCAGAAAAACATGGAGCTGAAGCTATCTACATTGGTGTGGTTGAAGAGGATAGTAGTGGATACCCTGATTGTACTGATATATTTATATCTAAAATGGAAAGCGCAATGAATCAAGGGACTAAAGAGGAGACAAAACTTTCAATAATCACTCCCCTAGTCCATATGACAAAAAAAGAGATCGTGAAAAAATCACTTGAGCTAAATGTCCCACTTGAATACACATGGAGTTGTTACAAAAATGAAAAAGAAGCGTGTGGAATGTGTGATAGTTGTAGATTAAGACTTAAAGGTTTTAAAGAAGCAAATGTTTACGATCAGATCCCTTATGCAACACTAGAAAATTATTAAAACATTTATTCACTTATTGTAGGTAATTTACTTTTTTAAGATTAATTTATACTTACTCTATATACAATTGATTTGTTTATTACAAAAACTAATACAAGGAGTATTTTAATGAAAAGATTTTTAAGAGTTATGACTGTTGCAAGTATTTTGACTACATTTGGTTTTGCTGCAGATTATGTTATAAAAGTGAGCCACGTTGTAAGTCCAGCTACACCAAAAGGACAAGCTGCTGATTTCTTTGCAAAAAGAGTTGGTGAATTAACTGGTGGGAAAATAGAAGTACAAGTGTATCCAAACTCTCAACTATTTGGAGACAAAGAGGAGATGAAAGCACTTGCTATGAACAATGTTCAAGTGATTATGCCAAGTCTTTCAAAATTTACAAGTGTTGCACCTCAAATGCAATTATTTGATTTACCATTTATTTTTAGAGATAAAAAACATCTTTATAAAGTTATGGATGGTCCAGTTGGAGCACAATTAAAATCATATGTTGATGTAAAAAAACAAATGATAGCAATGGATTATTGGGATGCTGGATTTAAACATTTTTCATCATCTAAAAAAGAATTAGTAAATCCTGCAGATGCAAATGGACAAAAATTTAGAATTCAAAGTTCTAAAGTACTTGAAGCACAATTTAAATCAGTTGGTGGAAATCCACAAGTTTTACCATTTAGTGAAGTCTACTCTGCACTGCAACAAGGTGTCGTAGATGGAACTGAAAATCCACTTTCAAATTTTTATACAAAAAAATTCTATGAAGTTCAATCAAGTTTAACACTTTCTGGACATGGTTATCTTGGATATTTAGTAGTTATGAATGAGCAATTTTGGAACAAACTTCCAAAAGACCTTCAAGCTAAAGTTTCTCAAGCTATGAAAGAAGCAACTGTTTTAGAGAGAAAAGCTACTGCGACTGAAGATGATAAAATCTTAAGTGAGCTTAAAAAATATGCTAAAGATACTAAAAAACTAAAAATTATCAATTTAAATAAAAAACAAGTTGCTACTTGGAAAAAACAAATGGAAACTGTATATCCTCAGTTTTATGATGTGATTGGTGAAGATCTAATCAAAGCAGCTATCAATACTAAATAATGATTAGTAAATTTTTTCATATTATAGATATTATAGTTAATAGTATCAACCAAACAATGGCAGTCTTAGGGATTGCCTTTGGTGTTTTACTCGCATTTACAAACGTAGTCCTTAGATATGTTTTTGATATGAGTCTCCCATGGGCTGGAGAATTAACAGCTATCCTTTTTGTATGGTCTGCTTTTTTTGCTATGGCGTATGGATTCAAAAAAGGGACACACATATCAGTAACATTGCTACTTTCTAAATTTCCTGCAATTATCGCAAAAACATTTATGATCCTTGCAAATCTCATCTCAGTTGCTTATCTGATCTTTGTATCATATTTTGGATATGAGCTTATACTTATGCTTAAAGATTTTGAAGAGATCAATGTTGATCTTAATATTGCAAGTTGGATCCCTTATATTGTATTGCCTATCGCTTTTGGATTAGCTGCATATAATGCTACTCAAAAAATTGCAGAGATCGCAATGATGGATTCTCAAGATGTACTTGCAAATACAGAACATGAAGATATCATTAAAGAAACAGTAGGTAAAAGGGGAACAAATGGTAATAGCTAGTCTTTTTGGACTTTTGTTTGGTTTAATGCTTTTTGGTGTTCCTGTAGCAGTAGCCTTAGGCGCTAGTACGATTATAACAACCTATTTCTTTTCAGATATCAATCTTATGGGTATTCCATCTGAAATATTTGATGGACTTAATAAATACACACTTATGGCGATCCCTATGTTTATTTTGGCTGGATCGTTTCTCTCTCGTGGATCATCTGCAACTAGAATCATCGAATTTGCAAAAACACTTGTTGGTCACTTACCAGGTGGCCTTCCAATGGCGGCAATCCTTGCGGCGATCATCTTTGCTGCTGTAAGTGGTAGTTCTCCGGCAACAGTTGCAGCGATTGGATCAGTAATGTATGGTGCTATCAAACAAGCTGGATATAGTGAACAATTTGCGATTGGTACAATCGCTACTTCTGGATCTTTAGGGATTTTAATACCACCTTCTATTGTTTTTATAGTATTTGGTGTAACTGCTGATGAGTCTATAGGGAAACTTTTTATGGCTGGAATTGTACCAGGTCTTTTAATAGGTGGTATGATGATGATTGCAACATACTTTTTAGCTAAAAAAAGTGGATTTAAAGCTACGCAAAGGGCATCTTTTAAAGAGCAATTTGTTGCATTTAAAAACGCTTTTTGGGCGTTGATGATTATTGTTATCGTTATTGGCGGGATCTATGGTGGTATCTTTACACCTACAGAAGCTGGAGCTTTTAGTGTTATGTACGCATTTTTTGTTTCATTTTTTATTTACCGTGATACAAAAATAAAAGATCTCTACTCTATTCTTTTAGATTCTGCAACGACAAGTGCTATGATATTTTTTATCATTGCAAATGCAATGTTGTTTGCACACTTCTTAACAGATGAACAGATACCTCAACATATAACACAAATTATTATGGATGCAGAGGTTGGACCACTTACATTTTTACTTATTGTAAATATTTTGCTACTTATCATGGGACAATTTATGGAACCAAGTTCTGTTATCATGATTACGGTGCCACTTCTTTTACCAATAGCTATTGCACTTGGAATCGATCCTATCCATTTTGGTGTTATTATGGTTGTGAATATGGAGATTGGTATGATCACCCCTCCTGTTGGGCTCAATCTTTTTGTAGCAAGTAGTATTACAGGTTTAAGTCTTAAACAAGTTGTTGTTGCATCACTCCCTATGACTTTAGTGTTGCTTTTTGGGCTTCTTTTAGTCACTTATTTACCATTTATCTCGTTGTGGTTACCAAATTTGATGTTTGGATATTAACTTGTGGAAGTGAATTTTCACTTCCATTTTTTGAGATCTTTTTTTAAAGTTTTTCATACTACAATTTTGGATGAAAAACTTTATCCTACTCTTTTTATGTACAATCAATATCTATGCACTTTCTATAAGTAGCAACGATAATTATCAAGTTTTTAAAGCTGACAAATACACCATCACATTTACCCCTCAGTATCAAAAAGAAGCAATCTTTATAAAAGAAAATCTTGATGATTTTTTCAAAGCAACTGACAATTCATTTGGTTATAGATTTGATGAGCCCTTAAGAATAGTACTTATCTCAAACAATATTCAAATAGCAAATGCTTTTTCAACGCAAGTACCATATAATATGACAGCATTTTTTAATGGTGGAACTTCAATGGTAGACTATTTTAGTACTACATCATGGTTATCAACTATTCTTACACATGAACTCATTCATAACTATCAACTGAACGCTAAAAAATCTGAAATCTCTCAAACACTTCATAAATACCTTGGAAATAACTTTATGCCAGTTTGGGCAAGTATCGTGCCATTTTTCACACTTCCAAATCTTATGCTTCCAACAGGTCTTCTTGAAGGAAATTCAGTTCTTAATGAATCTATTTATGATAATGGTGGAAGACTTTATAATGGAAGATTTCAAGCTTTAGTGAATGAACTCGCTTTTGCAGGTAAAATCACTCCGACATCTTTTATCAATGATACTTTAGAATTTCCATATACAGAATCAAAATATATTGTTGGTGGATACTACATGAAATACCTTGCTGAATTATTTGGAATTGATAAAGTTAATAGTTTTTTCTATAATCATTCTATCCACTCAATCAATCCATTTTTACTTAATGAGACATTTTATGAAACATTTGGGGTGAGTTATTCAACAACACTCGTTAGTTTTGTAAACTATATAAAAAAACAAAATAAAGAATATAAAAAAGTAGAAAATGGTAAAGTGTTAGCAACTTCAAATAGTGAAATATATCTCAGTAAAACAGAAAATGAGATCCTTTTTCTTACTCAAAATCTTAAATCAAGACCAATACTGAATAGATATAACTTCTTTGATAACAAACTTGATATGATTGAAAGTAAACTTAAAAATGGTTATCTTTTTGATATAAATGGAACATTGTACTCAAGTGCGGAAGGATTTATCTCTTCAAAACTTTATAAACAAGGGTTATTTGATGAAGAAGCAAATATACTCTCTTTAAGTGAAGGGAAAGCTGTTCAAGATATCAAAAATGGGCATTTAGCCTATTTTAAAATAAGCGAATCATTTGATAAACCAGCACTCTATTTAGATGATCAATTTATAGATTATGTAGCTTCAAGTGCTTTATTAGATAAAACCAACAATCTATATTATTTTAAACAAGAAAATAACAAAAGAACACTCTACAAAAATAAAATACCTCTTTTTAGTTTTGATGGATATAGTTCAAAAATAGTTGATGTTCATTATGATAGTGTCTATTTTATAGCAAATACAAATAACGGAAGTGGACTCTATAAATTTGAAAATGGCTCACTTTTTAAAATTACTAATTATGACAACATTATAAGTGCAAAATTTATTGAGCAAAATAGATTCTTAGCAGTAACAATAAATGCTGATGCATATAAAGTAATAGAACTAAATGATCCTACAATCACTCAAATCAAAACTCTTCCAGAACTTAATGTGATCAAAAATCCAGCTAATTTTACTTTTAAAGATCCAACACCAAATGCAACGATCAATTCAAAAAATTATAATGAACTTGCCGAACTTCAATTTAGTCTGCTCTATCCATATTACATCAATGATAGCCAAAAAGGTGATACCTACTCTTTAAGTGGACTTTTTATAGATCCAGTAATGTTTAACATGCTAACACTCAATTATCTCAAAGATCCAGATGGAACACTAGCAGGAGCAAGTTATACAAACGAAAGATACATCCCTTTTGAGTTTACATACTATGGTGTTAAAGATAACACTCCAAGTGTACATTCTAGAGATTTTTATTCAAAATTAAAAATCTATGGGCCACTTTATAAAAATGATCTAAGGGTAGTTGATGTGGAACTCAGTCACTATAATGATAATAATCATAAAGAAAAATCACCAACAACTGCAGTACTCAAATATAGCTACAATGAGAACTATCGACTTGGAAGTAAACCATATATGAATTATGATATTCAAGGGATTATGAGAGAAGATAGAGATGATAAAACACAAGGGTTCAAAATAAGTTTTAATCATCATCTTTTTCAAGATACATATTTTGATCTCAATGGTAAATATCTCTTAAGTGATAGGTATAATGATTATGATCAAAAGGGAATTGAGCTTGTGGAAAATAGATTTGATTTAGAAAAAGATCTTACAAATGTACTTATCGAAGGACTTGATTACAATTTTTATGTAAAATCTCTTCAATCAGCTGGAATCGGATTTTCTTCAACTTTTTATATCAGCCAATATTTTCCACTTTTTCCTGTATCTATTAGAAAAGAGAGATTATTTGGATCATACAATAGCTATAACCTAAAAACTTATAAAGATTTTACTATCAATGAAAAAATAGCTGGGATAGAATTTGATCTATTATTTTTTCATAAACTTTCATTACCAGTAACTGTAAAATATATTGAAAATCATTTTGCTATCAATGATAAAAAGATTGTATTTGAATTAGGTACTGAGTTTTAGATTTAAATAGATTTGAATTTAAAATAAAATATCAATAAATTTTTGAGATATTCTAGAAAATTATTTTGGATTTATTTAGATTTATAAGTGGCTCCGGATGCTGGGTTCGAACCAGCGACCAAATGATTAACAGTCATCTACTCTACCGCTGAGCTAATCCGGAATCTTTAAAAGCTTGACCGCTTTTGTGGATAGAATTATATAGAAAAAAACTTTTATAGAACTTAAATTAAAAAGAAATTTCAAATATTTTTGAAATTGTACGAAATTCCCTATTTCTAAGCATTTGTATCTTTTTTTCATATTATTTTGTATCTTAGGATCACTTATGATATGATCCATTTTTGAAAAATTTATAGGAAAATCGATGAATTCAATCATTTTTGATACAAAATCTTTAACACCGTCTAATGTTATCTGCAATAAAAGAAACTCTATTCAGTATATAACCAAAGTTATATTCTCTAAACTTTTTTTTATATCTTTTGCATCCTCATTAGTGTATGCAAGTACACCTTTATGTTACAAAGAGGCTTATCCTGAATATATAATAAGTGCGGATGAACATTTTATTTCATTTCAAAATGGAACAAAACTCCCATATACAACAACAATTACAAAATCTACATGGCTTGAAAAGTTAAACAATGCAGATCTTAAAATGCAGCTTTCACAAAACTATCCTAAAAATAAGATTTCTACTAGTCCTACTTATCTTTTTGATCCAGGAAGATTACGATATCAGCCATTTTTTAGTGAGATGTATGGCAAAAATAAACCTGCAATAGAAACAAATCTTGTGAAAATAGATTGGCAAACATCCACAGGAATTAAAAAAATTTTAGTCTCAAAAATAAATAATATCGATCAAAAACTTATTCAAATCTCTAAAGAAATAGCAAATCTACCTGTACATATAAAGCAGTGGGCAGATAATCCAGCTACTTATTATTATAGAACTATCAAAGATACCAATAGACTCTCCATGCATAGTTATGGGATAGCAATCGATCTCTCTCCATCGAAAACAGAGTATTGGAAAAATGAAGCAACAGATGAATTAGTAAATCTTGACTATCATAATTCAATGCCTCTTGAAATTGTGAGTATCTTTGAAAAATATGGATTTATTTGGGGTGGTAGATGGTACCATTATGACACAATGCACTTTGAATATAGACCAGAATTGCTTGCACCTTCATGTCAATAAATTAATGCTTAGTAATTTTTAGG
>CALMBI010000067.1 GCA_937860115.1 uncultured Arcobacter sp.
TTGATATGATTTTTTCAACTCAAAAATTGCACTTCAGATTTAAATTTTGGAAAAATTGCATGTTTATTTGCAAGATTGACTAGCTCTTTTGCTTGTGTTGAAACAGAGTGAAAAATCTATTTTTTTATTTTTTTTGGGATTTTACGTTCCATAAAGCAGTTGATAAGGTAATTATCCTCTGCAGTTATAAGGTCATCTGGTACATTTTGTCCAATAGAAAAATAGCTAATTGATTTTCTCACTTTGTATGTAAATGAGATAATATTTCCAAAACTTCTAGTCTCATCAAGTTTTGTAAAGATCACATTGTTGATCCCAAGCATTGCGTATTTGTCATACACTTCAAAAAGGTCATTTTTTTTCACATTCGCTGGAAGTACTAAAACTTTTTCAAGATCGATATCATCTAGTTTATGTTGATAGTTATTAATCGTTTCAATCTTTTCAATATCATATTGGCTACTTCCTGCTGTATCTATAAGTATATAGTGACAATCTTGTAATCTTAAAATCGCTTCAACTATATCTTCAGTTTTACTCACAACCTCCAAAGGCAATCTCATAATATTCGCATAAGCTTTAAGTTGCTCAATAGCACCAACTCTAAATGAATCAAGCGTAATAATTGCAACTTTATAATCCATTCCCATTTTGTAAGCATAGCGAGCTGCCAATTTTGCGATGGTAGTAGTTTTTCCAACACCAGTTGGACCTACAAACATCATCACTTTTCTTTGATGCATACGAAGGGGTACTTCATATTTAATCGAGATCATTCGTCTTAAAATAAGTTTGAAAAAATTAGTGATTTTTTCTTCACTTGATTTCATAGCAAGTGGAAGTTGTGTAATCGTTTTTTTCAATATTGTATATGTCATCTCTTCATCAAAATCATTTAGCTCAAATAATTTATAGATATCAATGAATTCAGAAGGTACTACTAGATCATAGAGTTTACTTTTTGGTTCCCAAAGTATTTTTTGAACCTTTTTGATCTCCTCTTGCATTTGCAAAATTTCAGATTTAAAGTCATAAAACTGAGGACTTAAATCGATACCGTTGTTTGATCCACTCACTTGAACTTTATCTCTTAGTTGTTCAAAGTCTTTCTCTTCTTCTAAAGCGATTAAGATCTCATACATATCTTTTCCATGAGTTCTTTTATCAGATATTTTTTTTGTACTGATAACAATCCCTTCATCTCCACACTCTTTAAGAGCATTTTGTAAAGCTTGTGTTGGAGTTTCTCCTAAGAATGATAATGTTTTCATATCTTACATTCCACTCTTTTGAATTTTTTCGATCGTTCCATCACTCTTTTTCACTTTGACATAACTATCAGTTTCTCCAACAAATTCTCTAGATCTTTCAATTACAATATTTCCAAAGTCGAATTTTACTTTATGATTTGGCACCACCATAAGATCTTTCTCACAAATAGGAGTGTCTTTGATAATATATCGTTTTGCCATATAATCCTCTTCTAAAAGTTTCATTCTATCAAACTTCTTACAATATACTTTTTTATCTATTGTAAGCTCACGAATTGTAATAATTGATTATATTATCAAAAAAATCATTAAACTTTATATTAAAAATAGTCAAAAATATAATAAAGTGTTTTAATGATGTCATTATTTGAAACATCTCTTTATATGAAAGATAATTTGGAAAAATATTTTAAAGGAAAATTTATATTTCGTATGATAAAGTGCCTCAAATTAAATTAAGGAGAATTAAAATGGCAGTTAGAATTACAGATACATGTATTAGCTGTGATGCTTGTTTAGACGAGTGTCCAACAGAATCAATCGTTGATAACGATGAGAATCCAACAGGAGAAGATATTTATTATGTAAACCCTGAAACTTGTACAGAGTGTATTGGTGATCATGATACTCCAGCGTGTGCTGAAGCTTGTCCTACAGAAGGATGTATCGTATGGGATAATCCAAAAACAGAAGGTGCAGTTCACGGAAATCCTTGTATAGAAGATTAATATCTTTTATTTATAAGAAAGGGTGGGGGAGACCTCACCCTTTTTTTTTCTTTGAATAAATCTTATCTAAGAGAAAATATAGGTTTTTTTTAGTAAAATCGCAAAATTTTAAAAATGGAGAATAGAAAAATGGAACAAACATTATCAATTATCAAGCCTGATGCTGTAGCAAAAAACGTTGTTGGAAAAATCTTAGATAGATTTGAATCAGCTGGGCTTAAAATCGCTGTAACTAAAAAAATTCAATTAAGTAGAGCTGATGCTGAAGCATTTTATGCAGTACATGCAGAAAGAGGATTTTTTGGTGAATTAGTAGAATTTATGATCTCTGGACCAGTTGTTGTAAGTGTACTTGAAGGTGAAAATGCAATGGCAAAAAATAGAGAATTAATGGGTGCAACTAATCCAAAAGAAGCTGCTCCAGGTACAATTAGAGCTGATTTTGCTGATTCTATTGATGCTAATGCTGTACACGGAAGTGATAGTATTGAAAATGCAATCAATGAGATTAACTTTTTCTTTGCACAAAGAGAAATTTGCTAGTATAACTTATGAAAATAGAGTTTAAAAAAGTTCCATCAATACAAAAAGAATTTAGTATAAAACTAGATTCAGTTGAATTTTCAGGTACTTTTTGTAAAATAGCGCAGAATTTAGTAAAACTAAACACTACAATAGTTGGAAAACTATCTGTAGATTGCTGCAAATGTGGCGAAGAACACACTATAGAACTTGATGAGAGTCAAGAGTTTATATTAAGTGATGGGGAACTTTCATCAGATAAAATAAAAGATGATGAGATTGTTATAGAAGTAGAAAATCATATAATAGATTTTGATGAGATTTTGATGAGTGAATTAGAATCTATTAGAAGTGATTATCATGTTTGTCCAGTTTGTCAAGAAAATGACAATTACGTGGATGTAGAATATTAATTTAAAAAGGATATAAAATGGCAGTACCTAAGAGAAGAGTGAGTCACGCAAGAAGTGCAAAAAGAAGAACACATTATAAAATTACTTTAAAAAGACCAGTAAAAGATGTTGATGGGACATGGAAAATGCCTCATAATGTTAACCCTACAACGGGTGAATATAAAGCATAATGCTAAAGATTGCATTGGATGCGATGGGTGGGGACAATGGTCCTGCTCCTATTATAGAAGGTCTTACCTTAGCATTAAAAAGAAACAATAATTTCTCAGTTATAGCAGTTGGTGATCAAGCACAACTACTACCTTTAATTCCTCAAAAATACAAAGACAGAATCGAGATTCAACATTGTACAGATGTTATTAGTATGCATGATTCTGCTACTGATGCTCTTAAAAGAAAAGATAGCTCAGCATATATTGCAATTGAACTTGTAAAAGATGGTAAAGCTGATGCATTTGTAAGTGCAGGGCATAGTGGAGCTAGTATGAGTTTAGCTACTCTAAGAATTGGAAGAATTAAAGGTGTTAGTAGGCCAGCTATTGCAACACTTATGCCAACAGTTGATAAGAATACTTTAGTTCTTGATGTTGGTGCGAATGTTGATTGTGATGCGAAAAATCTTCAAGAGTTTGCAATCATGGGTAAGGTGTATGCTCAAGATGTACTTGGGATTGAAAAACCCCTTGTAGGTCTTCTGAGTAATGGTGAAGAAGAAACTAAAGGAAACGAAGTAACAAAAGAAGCTTTTAAAATGTTAGAAAAGCTACCAGGATTTATGGGAAATGTTGAAGGAAATGATATCTTTAATGGTTCTGTAGATGTTGTTGTTTGTGATGGTTTCATTGGAAATATTATGCTTAAAACTGCTGAAGGTGTAGCTGATACAATTGGTAAAATTATCAAGCAAAACCTCAGAAGATCATTAGTTTCTATTCTTGGTGCAGTTTTAATGAGAAAAGTTTTTAAAGGCTTGAAGCTTAAAGTAGATTACGCTGAATATGGTGGAGCTCCATTATTAGGTGTCAAAGCACCTGTTATTATTGCTCATGGAAAGTCAAATGGAAAAGCTATGTCAAATGCAATTTTCCAAGCTATTGCAGCTGCGCAATCAGATTTAAATATTAATATTGAGAATAATATTAACAAATTCAAGGATTAATTATGTACGCATCTTTTCGATCAATTGGAGCTTATATTCCAGAGGATATAAGAACAAATCAGTGGTTCATTGATAGAATGGATACATCTGATGAATGGATCGTAAAAAGAACAGGTATCAATCAAAGAAGAATTGCAGCGCCAAACCAAATGACAAGCGATTTAGGTGTAGAAGCAGCAAAAATAGCGATTCAAAGAGCAGGTATAGCACTATCAGATATAGATCTAGTAGTGTGTGCCACTATTTCACCTGATTATATGTGTATGCCTTCAACTGCATGTTTGATAGCTGATAAACTTGGATTAAATGAACCAATGTCATTTGATATAAGCGCAGCATGTACAGGGTTTGTATATGCACTTAGTGTTGCAAAGGCATTTGTAGAATCTGGAATGAAAAAAAATGTTTTGATTGTAGGTGCTGAAAAATTAAGTTCAATTGTAGATTATACAGATAGAACAACATGTATGCTTTTTGGTGATGGCGCTGGAGCTGCTATCATTAGTGCTACGGAAAATAAAGATGAAGCTATTATAGACGTAAGATGTAGTGCAGATGGTGGACAAAAAGATCTTCTGTTAACTCCAGGAGTTGAATCTGGTGAAAAACAATATATGCAAATGAAAGGAAATGAAACTTTCAAAGTTGCAGTAAGAACACTTACAAGTGATGTTGTTAAAATATTAGAAAATAATAATATGACAAATGATGATATAGATCTTTTTATCCCACATCAAGCAAATTATAGAATTATAAAAGCAGTTGGAGATGCATTAGAATTTAAAGATGAGCAAAAAGTATTAACAGTAGATAAATATGGAAATACATCATCAGCTTCTATCCCGATGGCAATCAATGATTGTTATGAAAGTGGGAGATTAAAAGCTGGCGATACGATGTTGCTTGATGCTTTTGGTGGTGGACTCACTTGGGGTTCAGCACTTTTAAAATTCGCACCAAAAAAATAGATACAATTTTATCTATTTAAGGTAAAGGCACTTCTTGACCTTTTCATTTGTGCAATCTCTTCTTTTTCACTCATAAAATATTTATCAACTGTTGCAGTAGGATTAATATATAAAATTGAATTATCTACACTAAGTTGAAAAATAGCGTAGTATGGAATTTTACAAACAGATCCAAAATTCTCTTCCCCAAATCCTGCTTCAAAAGTAATATATCCATCATGAAGTTCTAAACTCTCTAGTGTATAGTTTGCAAGTGCAAATAAAGTAAATTTTGTAAAATGTCTTTTGATAGTTTTTGGAATCTCTGGTGTAAATGTAATACCATCTAAATTTGCTGTAAGCGCAAACTCCTCTTCTCTTTCTTGTAAAAATCCAAGAAGTTCTTTTACCTGTTTTGAGGTAAGCTCCTTGTATTTTTTATTTGTAATTATACTTTGTATCATGTTATTCCCTTATCTCATAATTTTCAATTGTATCAAAATCAATCATAGCATTTAATAATGCAATCTTACTAGATTGAAAAAGCATCTCAATGCTAATATCTGATTCAATTAAAATTTCATTTTCAAGATATCTCTCTCTTGTTGTTCCATAAAGAAGTGGTTTTTTTGGAGTGATCCATTTTCCATCATAATAAAGTGCAATATTTGCAATTGATGTATCAGTGAGAAGATTATTTTTTACAATGATAATTTCATCACAATTTTGTTTTTCTAAAAAAAGTTTTTCAATTTCTAATCTATCTGTTGATTTTTTATCATATAAAATATGATTATCATAAATAAGTTTAAATGATTTTATCTCTTTTTTTTTGTATGGTAGATATTCTATATCGATCACTCCATTATGATCATATATCACTTTACATTTAAGAAGTTCATTTGAAGGTGGATAGATATACTCTTCAAGATTAAGATTTGAGCTTATAGTTCTAGCAACTCTTTTTTTATGATAAGAAAGATGAAAGATCTCAAAGTCATAACATTTAATAGTTTCAAAAAATTGTTGATTCATGGAATATACACCTTATCTATCATCTCATTATATTCATCTTTTGGATCACTATCTATTGTGATTCCACCACCACTTTTGTAGATGTATCGATTTGGCAATTTTGTTTTTTCAATAAATCGGATTAGAACAGCACTATCAAGTGTCTCACCATCAAAGATCCCCCATACACCAGTAAAAAAATCTCGTTTATATTTTTCAATCTCATCTATAATAGAAACAGTACTTTTTTTAGGGGTTCCTGTGATACTTCCAGCAGGAAGAATTTTTATTAAATAATCCCCAATATAATCGTACCAATTTGTTGAGAGTTCTCCACTTATGATAGAACTTACTTGAAGTAAATTTTTTTCACCAGCTGCAATCTTATCAATGTATCGAAATGTATCAACTTTAACATTTTTTGAGATGATATTAAGATCATTTCGTAACAAATCAACAATCATTGTATGCTCAGCAAGTTCCTTTTGATTATGTAAAATCAGATCATGTGCATTTTCTATATCCGCATCAATAGTACCTTTCATGGGAAAAGCAAAAATTTTATTATTTTTGATTTGTATAAAAGTTTCTGGTGAAAATGAAACAAAACTATCTTTATATAAAAGTTTATATTTCGCTTCAGCTAAATCGTATATCTCACCTAAAGAGAGAGATGTCTCTACATTTGTTTGTGATGTTAGATTTAAAAGATAAGTATTACCTGCTTTGATCTCATCTTGGGTATGCTGAAACATTTTTTCATATTCTCTAAATGGGATGGGCTCTTTTTTTAAGGGGGTGGTGTGATCTTTTTTTGGTTTTAGATTATGAGAAATTTCATAAGAAATATTATTAGGAAGTTCATTTAATGGGATCACATCCCATGTTTTCATATCATAACTGATGCAAAAAAAGAATGGTTGTCTAGCTTTACCATAATGATTGAGAGTTGATTGAAGATCCAATTGGGTGCCTAATTTTTTTGCAATTATAGTGAGAATTTGTTGTAAAAAAAATAAATAACAGTTTGTATAATTTGTAACTTTCTGTTACAAATCAAAATTTAGTTGAAAAATTTGAAAAGAAAAGTAAGAAAATATTTAAAGAGATTTTGCTAATATAAAGCTTATTTGTATAACATTTTAAAAAAAATGGATAATTTTAGGGGGAAATATGGAACATATGGATTTTGCGCATCCTTATTTTGGGGCATTTGTGATGTTTGTAATCACATTTGGTGCATTTACTGCAACAACTATGGCATCGAGATTTATAAGTCGAAAACTTGCGCGTCTAGATACAGAAAAATTAAAGTGCACTATTTATGAGTGTGGACCTGAGGTTACAAAACAACCAAATACTATATCTGCTCAATTTTATTTGATGGCGTTATTGTTTATTCTATTTGATGTAGAGATTATATTTATGTTTCCATGGGCAGTTGATTTTAAAGTGCTCGGAATGTTTGGTTTCATTGAGATGATATTATTTATAGTATTACTTACAATTGGGTTTGTATATGCATGGAAAAAAGGAGCTTTAGAATGGCACAGCATGAAGTAAAGTATTTATCTAATGGTGGTGCACCTATTGCACTGACTACTGTGGATAAATTAGTAAATTTTGGACGAAGTAACTCTTTATGGCCAATGACTTATGGTTTGGCATGTTGTGCTATCGAGATGATGGCAACAGGTGCTTCAAGATTTGACTTTGATAGATTTGGAACGATCTTTAGAGCATCTCCAAGACAATCAGATGTTCTTGTTATTGCTGGAACATTGACAAAAAAACATGCAGAGTTTTTAAGAAGATTGTATGATCAAATGCCAGATCCAAAATGGGTTATCAGTATGGGAAGTTGCGCAAACACTGGTGGTATGTTTAATACATATGCAACTGTTCAAGGTGCTGATAGGGTTATTCCTGTTGATATCTATCTTCCAGGATGTGCACCAAGACCTGAAACTCTACAGTTTGCACTGATGATGTTACAAAAGAAAATTAGAAGCCAGCCATGTAGTTTGGCACAAAAAGCAAAAAGGTTAATATAATGAGAGCTTATCAACCAAAAGAGAATGTACAAAAAAAATCATATTACAATGATAGATTTTATGTTACCCCTACATTAAAAAGAAGTTCAGTATATGATGATTCAACATTTAGTAACGATTATTTAAGTATTTCAAAAAAAATAGAGATAAGTGATGCGTTTATCGAATTAGATCACTTAGTACTATGGATCAAACCAGAAGATAATATTGTAGCGATCAAACACGCTAAAGAGATTTTGGCTTATGATTTATTGGTAGAATTAAGTGCTATTGATTATGTTGCTACAAAAGGTGGATTTGAAATATTTTATGAAATGTTATCTACATCAAAAAGAAAAAGATTAAGATTCAAAACTTTTATTAAAGTTGGCGAAGCTATTGAGTCTGTTAATCCACTTTTTAGAATGGCAGACTGGAGTGAACGTGAGATGTTTGATATGTTTGGAATTGTAGCAAACAATCATCCATATATGAAAAGAATCCTTATGCCAGATGATTGGCACGGACATCCACTATTAAAAACATATCCACTTCATGGTGATGAAGCTGCAAGATGGTATGAAGTTGATAAAATCTTTGGAAAAGATGCAAGAGATGTTATCGGTCCAGAGCAAAGAGATGCTGCGGCTATTGATAGATACGATACTACGAGATTCTCAAGACTTGGTCATGAGGTACCATTTGGTGCTGAAATCTCTGAAGGAAATGAACCTGAAACACCGGTAAGATACCAAGAAGATGGTGGAGTGAAACTATTTGGTATTCCACTTGTTACTCCATTTGATGAAGTAAAAATAGATAATTTAAAAGAGAGAAAATAATATGCAACAAACAAACCGATTAAAACCTTTCTTTGAGAATATTGCGTTTGAAAGAGATGACAACACGATGGTTGTTAACTTTGGACCACAACACCCATCAGCTCATGGACAACTTAGACTTGTACTAGAGCTTCAAGGTGAAGAAGTTGTAAAAGCATATCCAGATATTGGATACCTTCATAGAGGTATGGAAAAAATGGGCGAAAATATGATCTATAATGAATTTTTACCTACAACAGATAGAATGGATTATATTGCTGCGACTTCTAATAACTATGGATATGCACTTGCGGTTGAAAAACTTTTAGGTATCGAAGCACCAAGAAGAGCTGAAGTGATTAGAACTATGCTTCTTGAAATCAATAGAATTATCTCTCACTTATTCTGGCTTGCAACTCATGCACTTGATGTTGGCGCTATGTCAGTATTCCTTTATGCATTTAGGGAGAGAGAATTTGCGATGGACTTAATGGAAGACTATTGCGGTGCTAGACTCACTCATAGTGCTGTTAGAATTGGTGGTGTTCCACTTGATCTTCCAAAAAACTGGATTGAAAATTTAGAAAAATTCATGGGTATTTTAACTGAGCAAATCAAAATCTATGAGGGACTTTTAACAACAAATAGAATCTGGAGAATGAGATTAGAAAATGTTGGAGTTGTTTCAAAAGAGATGGCTAAGTCTTGGGGATGTACAGGATTAGTACTTAGAGGAAGTGGAGTGAAATGGGATCTTCGAAAAGAGATCCCTTATGGTCTCTATCCAGAACTTGATTTTGATGTTCCATATGCTGATACTTGTGATAGTTATGGAAGATATAAACTCCATATGGCTGAGATGTATGAGTCTATGAAAATTTTAAAACAACTTATCCCTATGTATCATGAGAGTGATACACAGTTAATGGCTCATGCACCACAATATATTTCATCAACTAAAGAGGAGATGATGACTCAAAACTACTCTTTAATGCAACATTTCGTACTTGTAACTCAAGGGATGAGACCACCAGTTGGAGAAGTGTACGTAGCTACAGAATCACCAAAAGGGGAGCTTGGATACTACATCGTAAGCGATGGTACTCCATATGCTTACAGAATGAAACTAAGAGCACCGAGCTTTTGGCATACAGGATTATTACAAGATTTATTACCAGGGCACCAATTAGCTGATGTTGTTACTATTATTGGTAACTTAAACATCGTATTTGGTGAAATTGATAGGTAAAGGGGTATAAAATGAAAAGATATGATTTAAGAAACCATGGTGAAAATTTTATACCAAGATTGGTAGAACTTATGAATAGTGAAATCTTACCAGATGAAAATGGAATATTTTTATTTGAAATTGGTGATTTTACTTCAGTTCAAAAAGTTGCTGATAGTGTAAAAGAAAATAATTGGACACTGATGAATTCAATCAAATTTAATGAAGTTGATTGGACTGTAGTTGTGAAAAAAACGAAAGATCAATCGTTAGAACCAGTTGCTGAAGAATCAGAAGCTGAGTAGGAAATATTGTGAGTAAAGTATTTTTTTCAACTTGGCAAGGTGAACTTGTAGATAACAGAAACGCTACTTCAATTGAAGAGTGGCAAGATTCTGCTGCAAAATTGCCAGTTGAGTATGATAAAGAAAACCACACAAAAGCATTTGTTGGTTGGGATGGATTTGCACTCTTTACAAGTGATGTAGATGTTGTAAAACTTGCTGTAAATTACGCAAAACAATACCAAGAGTATAGTGAAATGTGTGGTAGATGTGCACCTGGTAGATGGGGTGGAAGAATCCTCTATGATATGCTTGATAAAATCGCACGAGGGGAAGGTGAACAAGCTGATCTTGATCACTTAAGTGAAATTAGCGATACTATGATGGCTACAAGTAAATGTGAGATTGGAAAAACAGTTCCAGTTCCTATTTTACAAATGATTAAACATTTTCATGAAGATTTTCAAAAATTGATCAAATCAAAAACTAAATCTCCATGGTATGAGATTGATGATTCTAGATATATCGCAAATATCACTGCACCTTGTACTGATATGTGTCCAGCACATATCGATATTCCTGCTTATATTGAAGGTGTTAGAGATCTTGATTTTGGTGCAACTTTAAGTGCAACTAGAGAAAACATGCCTTTAGCTCATACGTGTGGAAGAGTGTGTCCACATCCGTGTGAAACAGCATGTCGAAGAGCAAATTTAGATGAACCAATCTCTATTATGGAGCTCAAAAGAATCGGTGCTGATTATGAAACTGACCATAAACTAGATTGGATTCACCCAATGAAAGTACAAAAACCAAGAAATGATGGAAAAAAAGTAGCTATTATTGGTGCTGGACCTGCTGGACTTACAGCAGCTTATTATCTTGGTGTGCAAGGGATTAGTGTTACTATTTTTGAAGAGTTACCAGTTCTTGGTGGAGAGGTTACTGTTGGAGTTCCTGAGTATAGGATGCCATTTGGTAAATACAATGAGGATATAAAGCTCGTAACAGAACTTGAAACAGTAACAGTGATTACAAATCATAGAGTAAGTGCAGATAGACTTAAAGAGATTACTGAAGAATATGATGCAACTCTTTTAGCATTTGGTGCAAGACTAAGTAAAGCAGTAAGATGTGACAATGAAAACCCAAGCCACCATGGTTATTGGGGAGCAATCGCGATGCTTGATAAAGTAAATCTTTGGCATAAATTTAAGATTGGATCTCCTGCATCAAATGAACTTAAAGACAAAACAGTTGTTTGTGTTGGTGGTGGATTTACATCTATGGACGTTGTAAGATGTTCTATTAGAGAGGGTGCAAAAAAAGTTGTAATGCTCTATAGAAGAGATGAAAAAACAATCATCAGAAATACTACAATTGAAGAGTACACTGAAGCAGTTGAAGAGGGTGTTGAGTTTATTTTCCATAGTGCAATCAATAGAGTGATTGATGAAGATGGTGTGATTAAAGCATTGGTTGTAGATACTTACGAGATGGTAACTCCAGCTGATGGTGGAAGACCAGAGCTTGTAAAAATTGAAGGTGGAGAGTTTGAGATGGAGTGTGATTATCTCATCCCAGCTGTTTCACAAAGTTGTGATCTTCAAATATTACCAAAAGAGTGGGAACTTACTATGACATCATGGGGAACACTCCAAACAAACGGGAAAGACTTTATGACTTCAAGACCTGGCCTTTTTGCAGCAGGTGACTGTGAATATGGACCGATGACAATAGTAAATGCAGTTGGACAAGCAAGAAGGGCAGCATCTGTTATGGCTAGATATATTTATGATGGAAAAGTATCGCTTTTAGATGAAGAGATTATGGAAGATCATATGAATAAACTGAAAGTCTATAACAAAAAAGAAAAAATCACAGGTTGGATGCCAGGACTACCACGAGAAGTGAGTGAAAAACTTCCAACTGAAATTAGAAAAGATAATAATAGAGAGGTAAATCTTGGTTTTACTGCAGAAGAAGCACAAGCTGAAGCTGAGAGATGTATGAGATGTTATTACCTTGGGATGGTGGCAGTATGAGTGAAAAAATAGAGCACAGAGGAAAACCGATCACTATCACTATTGATGGAAAAGAGTGCACAGGGGTATATGGAGAAACTATTCTTCAAATTGCTAGAAAAAATGATATCTATATCCCAACAATGTGTTATTTACCAAAAGTTTCGCCAATCGCAAGTTGTAGAATGTGTTCCGTCCTTGTAGAGGGTGTAACTGGAAATATCTTAAGTTGTCAAGAAAAAGCTGTAAATGGTGCTGTAGTAACTACAAATAATGAAGAGTTAACACACCACAGAACAAATATCATGAAACTCTATGATGTCAATCACCCACTACAATGTGGTGTATGTGATAAAAGTGGGGAGTGTGATTTACAAAATAAAACGTTAGAGTTTAAAGTAGATTCACAAGAGTTCGCAGTAAAAGAAGAAAATAGAAAACAAAAAAAATGGGGTGTATTAGGGTATGATCCACACCTTTGTATTATGTGTGAAAAATGTGTTCATACTTGTAATGAGGTGATTGGAACAGCAGCACTTTATATCAAACCAGGTGGATACAAATCTACGATTGATATCAAGATGAGTAGATGTGAACAATGTGGAGATTGTATCTCTGTTTGTCCAGTTGGAGCACTTGTATCAAATCCATACAAATATAGCTCAAATGCATGGGAGTCAACTCAAATTCCTGCAACTTGTGCTCATTGTAGTAGTGGTTGTTCACTTATCTATGATGTAAAATATGGAACAACAATCACAAGAGTGAAAAATGATTTTGAATTTTCTACTCTTTGTGGTGCTGGAAGATTTGGATTTGATTTTGGAAATAAAAAAACAAGTAAATCACCGGAAGATTTTGCAACAGCAGTGAATGCACTTAAAACTTGTGATAGTATTAAGTTTAATTCATATATCACAAATGAAGAGGCGATAATTTTACAAAAACTAAAAGAGAAACTTGGAATAAAACTTGTAAATGAAGATGCATATAACTATAAAAAATTCTTAAATATTTATAGTAGTGTAGTTGGAAACAATCTTTATAGTGCAACAAATAAAACAGTTGAAACTAGTGATGGGATCATTATGATTGGGACTAGAATATCTAGAGATAATCCAGTTGTAAAATATAGTGTAAATATCGCTACAAAGAAAAAAAGAGCAGAATTTATCTATATGCATCCAATCGATGATATAGCTTTATCAAACAAATATACACAATTTGTGAAATATGAAGTTGGTAGTGAAGAAGCTATCTTAGCTATGATTTGTAAAAATTTTATAACAAATGCACCGCAAGAAGTTATGAATTATCTAAACGACCTTGATATTGGATATATGAGTGGAGAATCGAGTGTTGGTGAAGAAGAGATAGAGCTTATTAAAACGAAATTTACTAGAAAACATCATAAAACTTTAATAGTTGGAACAGATATTTATGGGCATAAAAATAGTGAAAATATTGCAAAATTAGTAGGATTACTAGAGAAATATGGTGATTTTAAAGTGATGTTAATGCCTCCATTTACAAATACTTTAGGTTGTGCATTATTATGTGATCTTGATGAAAAAGTAGAAGGTAAAGTTGTAGGATACAATGAACTTGGAGATTATGTGATCTCTAAAGGTGGAAATGGAAACTTTAATGTACCAGCACTAAATCAACAAGAGGGAACTTTTACTTCAATTGATCTTAGGGTAGTAAATACGAATGCAGCAGTTCTTTTTGATGGATATTGTTTAAATGATCTTGCAAATGAGATTTTAGACAATCAAGAGAAGTTTACTATCAATTATACTGAACAATTAGGTTCTGTAAAAGAATTTAAAACAATGAAATTTGATGATATGAAAAATGGTTTTGATAAGTATGGTAATGATCTAAGAGGATATACACTTAATCAATTTCAGGTGGTAAGTTCAAGTGAAATACCTGCTGAAATAAGTGAGCTTGAAACATACAATGGAAGTGTAGTTTATAGATGTGAGCCATTGCATCAGTTCAATAGAGCTACTGGTAAATCATTGCTTCTTCAGTCTGATACTCACTTAAGAGGAAGTGCAGCATTTGCAATGGCAGCTAAAATCAAAGCTGGAGATAAAGTAAATATTATCTATGGAGATCAAGTGCGAACAAAGATGTTTAAAGTTGATACAACGATAAAAGGGACAGTTGCACTCTATCCTACATTTGATGATGGATTAAGTGATGATTTGATACCTTCAGGTTATAGATTTAAAAGAGTAAAAATTGAAAAGGTTGGTGCAGATGAGTGATTTGATTACTGTAAAAATAGATGGGAAAGATTGCCAAGCAAAAGAGGGTGAATATATCTTAAATGTCGCACGGGCAAACGATATATTTATCCCTGCTATTTGTTATCTTACTAGATGTTCACCTACACTTGCTTGTAGACTTTGTTTGGTGGAATCTGGTGGGAAGCAAGTATATGCTTGTAATGCTAAAGTAAAAGATGGGATGGAAGTAAACACACTTACTGAAAATATAGCAGTTGAGAGACGAGCTATTATGGAAGTATATGATGTAAATCATCCATTACAATGTGGTGTTTGTGATCAAAGTGGAGAGTGTGAGCTACAAAACTATACACTTTATATGGGAGTTGATAAGCAAAATTATGCAGTGAAAGATGTTGATAGACCTACATCAAATTGGGGTGTTATGAGTTACGACCCAGGTCTTTGTATCGTATGTGAAAAATGTGTCACTGTATGTAAAGATATGATTGGATCAAATGCACTGAGTACAACAGCAAGAGGAAGTGAAGCTTTAGATAAATCATATAAAGATAGCATGCCAAAAGATGCTTATAGTATGTGGAATAAACTCAATAAAAACCTTATTGCATTTGAAGAGGATAAGTGTATCGATTGTGGTGAGTGTATCGCTGTGTGTCCTGTAGGAGCACTTGTAAGTACAGATTTTAAATACACTACAAATGCTTGGGAGTTAATAAAAGTACCAGCTGCAAATCCATTTAGTTCAGATTGTTCACTTATGTACTACGAAGTAAAACATACAAGTATTAAAGATGAAACAAACAAAATTTATAGAGTAACAAATGATGCACACTATACAAGTTTAAGTGGAGCTGCGAGATTTGGATTTGATTATAGTAATAGAGTGGCATCTAAAAATGAAAGTGCATTTAATAGTGCAGTAGAGGCATTTAAAACAGCTGAATCAATTATCTTCAATAGTTATATCACAAATGAAGAAGCATATATGCTCCAACAAATCAAAAATAAACTTGGTGTAAAACTAGTAAATGATGATGCATTTAGATATAAAGCATTTTTAAATAACTTCTCACAAGCAAGTGGAAAATCACTTTATAATGGTGATTTAAATACTTTGCATAATAGTAATTTTGTTGTATCGGTTGGATCATATTTCAAATCAGATGCTCCAAGTGTAAGATATGGATTTAATAACTCTATTTCACTTAACAAAGGCTCAGGACTCTATTTCCATCCGCTTGGAGATAGTACAGTTGAAAACTTTGGTAAAAAAGGAAAAACAATAGAAACTATTTTCCATAAACCATACGCAGAAGATGCAGTACTTTATCTAATCCTTGATCAATTTGGAAAAGATCTTCCACATAATCTTGCTTCATATTTAGAGTCATTAAAAGAAACAAGAACAAAAACGGTTACAGAAGTAGTAAAAGAAAAAGTAACTGAGATGGTAAAAGATGAAGATAGTGGTGAAGAAAAAGAAGTAACAAAAGAGGTTTCTAAAAAAGTCTCAAGTGAAGTAAGCTATCAAACAACAAAACTTATCGAGATGATTGGAAGTGATGATTCACTTCTAGAAACTATTGCAGCTATGAATGAGAAAAAAGATGCTTATACACTTGTTGTTGGTGAGGATCTTTATGGACATCCAAATAGTACAAATTTAGCAAAACTATGTGGTATGATCGAAAAATATACAGATTTTAATGTTGTAGTTATCCCATCACAAACAAACACACTTGGTGTAAGCATGATTTGTGATCTTGATGAAGTAGCAAGTGGAAAAACAGTTGGATACAATATGAAAGCTGATTTTGAAATAAGCGCATTTGGTGATGGTGATCTTGATATGCCAACACTTAATCAACAAGAGGGTACTTTTGTATCTATCAATAAAAGAGTAGTTCCTACAAATGCCGCTATTAGTTACAATGGTTATGAATTAAGTGATATAGCAAATGCACTTTTAGATAAAAAAGTAAAATATACGATAGACTATACAAGTGAAATTTTTAATAAAGTATCATTTGAAGATTTACCAAATGAATATACAAATGCTATGGAAGAAAAAAGAGGATATATTTTAGAGGTTTCAGATGTTGCTACAAATGAAGATCTTTTAAATGCATATGGTGAAAAAATGGAAGGGATTATCATCTATAATGCAAATCCGATTAACCAATTTAATGAATTCACTGCAGTTGCAAAACAATTAGCAGATGAAAAAACAGCATTCTATATATCACAATCTTTTGCAGATGCACAAGGTTTTAATGAAGGTGATATCATAGAAGTGCAAACATTAAGTGGAACTGTGCAACTCGCAGTAGCAATTGATGGTCAACTTGTTGGAGACATCTCTTATGTACCAACATTTGAAAAAAATAGTGCAACTAAAAACTTATTTGGTAGTTATAGATTTGTAACTGCAAATTTAAAAAAGGTGTAAAAAATGGATAATGATATATTAATGACGATTGTCAAAGTTCTTGTAGTACTTTTAGTATTTTCGGCTTTGGCAGGGTTTACAACTTATATTGAAAGAAAAGTTCTAGCGTTTATGCAAAGAAGACTTGGACCTGTGCATGTTGGTCCATTTGGATTATTGCAAATTGCAGCTGATGGTATTAAACTATTTACAAAAGAGGATTTTGTACCTCAAAATGCAAATAGATTGATTTTTATGATTGCTCCAGTTATCACAGCTGCAACAGCATTTATCGCGATGAGTGCCGTACCATTTGTACCAGGTGTGATTATCTCTGATGTCAATGTTGGTATTTTATTTGTTCTTGGGGTTATGGCTACAGGGTTATATGGACCACTACTAGCAGGTATGGCTCAAGCAAATAAATGGGGACTTTTAGGGGGAGCAAGAACTGCTATCCAACTTTTATCGTATGAAGTTGTAACAGGATTATCGATTTTAGCACCAATTATGATGGTAGGAAGTTTATCTTTAATTGACATCAATAACTATCAAGCAGGTGGAATAACTGAGTGGTTAATTTGGACTCAACCAGTAGCATTTTTCTTATTTTTAATAGCTGGTTTTGCAGAAACAAATAGAACACCATTTGACCTTTTAGAACATGAAGCTGAGGTTGTAAGTGGATATGCTACTGAGTATTCTGGTATGAGATGGGGGATGTTCTTTATTGGAGAGTATGCAAACCTTTTTACAATCTCATTTTTAGTTGCAATCATTTTTCTTGGTGGATTTAATGATTGGGGATTTATCCCTGGTGCTATTGCAATTTTACTGAAAGTTGCATTTTTGATATTTGTATTTTTATGGACAAGAGCATCTTGGCCACACGTTAGACCAGATCAGTTGATGTGGTTATGTTGGAAAGTATTAATGCCAGTAGCTTTAGTAAATATAGTGATCACTGGTATAGTGATGATGGCATAAGGAGAGTAAGATGGGTTTTCATGAATTAAAAGAAAAAAATCTAGGGACTCCTGGATATGTAAAAGTTGAGATAGAAGAGTATCCAGCTACTGGATGGAGTGCATTTAAACAAGCAGTAGGAAGAACTTTAAGTACAGAATTATTTAAAGGTCTTGGTATTACGTTTAAAATAATGAACGAAGCCTTATTTAAAGGGCAAATGCATACAGTAAGATATCCTCAAGAACAACTTCCAATTAGTCCAAGATATAGAGCTATTCACAAACTTTTAGGATTACTTGAAAGTGGTAACAATAGATGTATCGGATGTGGACTTTGTGAAAAGATCTGTATCTCAAATTGTATTAGAATGGAAACAAAAATAGATGAAAAATCTAGAAAAGAAGTAGTTGAATATTCTATCAATCTTGGAAGATGTATTTTTTGTGGATATTGTGCAGAAGTGTGTCCTGAACTTGCAATTGTTCATGGTGGAAGATATGAGAATGCAAGTGAGCAAAGAGCACACTTTGTACTTAAAGATGATCTTCTCACTCCATTTGATCAAATTGCTAGTCAAATTGAGTATGATGGATTTGGTGCAATTAGTCCAGATGCTGATGCAAAAATCAAAAAAACACCATTAGCGTATTAAGGAATAAGTATGTTTGAAGTAGTAGCTTTTTATCTATTTGCGATTCTAACTATCGCAATGTTTATAGTAACAGTAGCAACTAATAATGCATTATATGCACTTAGTTCATTGGCGGCTGGTATGATTTTTATATCAGCATTTTTCTTCTTATTGGATGCAGATTTCTTAGGGGTTGTTCAAATCGTAGTCTATACAGGTGCTGTTATGGCTCTGTATGCATTTGGTATGATGTTTTTTGATTCGATCAGTGAAGTTGAAGAGAAGATTGCAAATCCTAGAGTTACATTTTTACTCTCAGGTGCTATTGCACTTTTAGTAGTATTAATAGTTGTAGCTCCGATTGTAAGCTCAAACGTGATTGCAGCGTATCCTATACATCCAGAATACACAAATACACAAGATGTTGGACTTATTTTATTTACTAAATTTCTAGTTCCATTTGAGCTTGCAGCAGTTATGTTACTTGTAGCGATGATTGGTGGAATTATTTTAGCAGGTAAAAAAATGGATGAAGATTTAGCAGAGGATAAAGCTTGCGATATGAATCATCATCACAGTGATTTTAACAAAAAGGATAAAAGATGATGGTAACACTCAATGATTATTTGATTCTTAGTGTTATACTTTTCATGATTGGATTGTATGGTGCAACTAGAAGAAAAAATTTACTTATGTTATTTTTTGCAACAGAGATTATGTTAAATGCTGTTAATGTTGGGCTAGTAGCTATTGGTAAATTTCATCAAGATTTAACAGGGCAAATGTTTGCATTTTTTATCATTGCAGTTGCAGCAAGTGAAGTTGCAGTTGGACTTGGATTGTTAATTTTATGGTTCAAACGAAACAATACAATTAACTTAGATTCGTTACAAAAGATGGAGGGATAAGAATGGAAAGTTTATTATATATTGCACTTTTTGCTCCATTAGTTGGATCACTATTTGCAGCACTTTTCTCAAATACAAAAAAAGCTCAGATAGTAGGTGTTGTAACATCTTTACTATTAGCTGTATCAATGGTTGCTTCGATAATACTTTTAGCTTATGTAATGGAAACAGGTCAGAGCGTTTATGTAAATATGCTTGATTGGATCGTATTAGGACATGTGTATATTCCTTTTGGATTTGTAGTAGATCAAGTAAGTGTTACGATGATGGTTGTTGTAACTATAGTATCTACTATGGTTCATATCCACTCAAACGGATATATGGATCACGATAGATCATTTAATAGATTTTTCGCATGGCTTTCAGCATTCGTATTTTCTATGATGATCCTTGTTATGAGTGATAACTTTGCTGGATTATTTATTGGATGGGAAGGTGTTGGACTTTGTTCATGGGGTCTAATTGGATTTTGGTATCACAAAGAAGATGTACCACATAGTAAAGATATCACAAAATCGCCATTTTCAACTCTTTCTCCATACTCAGCGGTTTCACCTGCATGGGCAGCAAATGAAGCGTTTATTATGAACAGAGTTGCTGACCTTGGGATGTTGATTGGGTTATTCTTGATTTTTTGGAATCTTGGAACATTACAATACGATTTAGTTTTTGCAAATATCGGTATGCTTTCACATGAGATGGTTGTAGCAATAGCGATTTTTCTTTTTATTGGTGCGATGGGTAAATCGGCTCAATTTCCTTTTAATACTTGGCTTGCAAACGCAATGGAGGGTCCTACTCCAGTTTCTGCACTTATCCACGCAGCTACGATGGTAACAGCTGGAGTATATTTAGTTATTAGAGCAAATGAGATCTTTACGGTAGTTCCAGAAGTTGGATACTTTATCGCAGGACTTGGTGCATTTGTTGCGATTGGTGCTGCTACTATGGCATTGGTTGCTACAAATATGAAAAAAATCATTGCTTATTCAACACTTTCTCAACTTGGATATATGTTTGTTGCAGCTGGTCTTGGTGCTTACTGGATCGCATTATTCCACCTTGCAACTCACGCATTTTTCAAATCAGTATTATTCTTAGGTGCAGGAAATGTTATGCATGCTATGAACGATGAGATCAATATCAAAAATATGGGTGGACTGAAAAAATATATGCCACAAACAGCATTTATTATGACAGTTGCATCTTTAGCTTTAGCAGGAATATTCCCACTAGCTGGATTCTTCTCAAAAGATATGATCTTAGAATCTGCATTTGCAAGTGAAGCATATATTATCTGGACAGTGTTATGGATCACAGCTGGTTTAACTGCATTTTATTCATTTAGACTTGTTATGTATGTGTTTTATGGAAAAGAGAATTGGAGCCACAATAAAGAGGATGCAAATTACCAACATCCACATGAAAGTTATGGATATGTAATCGCTGCTATGACTCCACTTGCGATACTTGCAGTAGTTGCAGGATGGTTTGAAGAGACATTTGTCCATTTTATTACAAATAGCTTACCAGTATGGGAGAGCCATTTAGATCATAATACTCACTATATGTTAGTAGGTGTTACAAGTGCTATTGCTATAGCTGGTGTTGCATTTGCTGTAGTAAAATTCTTAAAATCAAATACATATTTTAGTGGTGTTATGCACAAAAGATTTTGTTTTAAATTATTAGCAAATCAATATTACATTCCACATTTTTGGAACAAAGCGATCGTAAAGCCATACTACAAACTTGCACAATTTAGCTGGAAAGAGATCGATCTTAAAATCATCGATGCAATAGTAGATGGAATAGCAAAACTGATTTATAGTGGAGGGGAAGAAGGTAGAGTACTTCAAACTGGAAACTTATCAAAAGCACTTAAATTAATGGTAGCAGGTATTTTTATTTTATTAACACTTGTACTATTATTTGGTATCACAAAGTAAGGGGAATAGATGGAACATATTTTATCAATTTTAATATTTTTTCCATTATTTGCAGCAATCATAGGATTGCTTGTCGATAAAGAATCAATAAGAACGTATGGTATAGTGATCACTGCAGTTGAGTTTTTACTATCACTTTTTATGTGGGCAAATTACGATACAACATCTGGTAGCCTTCAATTTACAGAGTTTGTACCAATCGTACAAGAGTTTGGAATCGCTTACAATTTAGGTATTGATGGTATCTCTTTATTCCTTGTAATCATGACTACATTTGTAACAATGATTTCACTTATGGGATTAACAGAAACAAGAAACTTAAAACACTTAGTATTAACTGTAATTGTTTTAGAGATGGCTATGGTTGGAGTGTTTGTTGCTCTTGATGCTATTATCTTTTATGTGTTTTGGGAATTTTCACTTGTACCTATGCTTTATATCATCGGTGCATGGGGTGGACCAAAACGAATCTATGCTTCTATTAAATTCTTTTTATATACATTTACAGGTTCTCTTATTATGCTTGTTGGTATGTTATATCTTGCATGGATATATGAGCAAGCAACAGGAACATGGAGCTTTAACCTATTAGATTGGTATATGTTACAACTTCCATTTGATATGCAAATGTGGTTATTTGTAGCATTTTTCTTAGGATTTGCTATCAAAGTTCCTATGGTTCCATTTCATACATGGCTTCCATACGCACATGGTCAAGCTCCAACGATTGGTTCTGTTATTCTTGCCGCAATCCTTTTAAAAATGGGAACTTATGGATTTATTAGATTTTCATTGCCATTATTTCCAGATGCATCAGTTGCTATGATTATGCCTATGGCTATCTTAGCACTTATTGCTATCGTTTATACTGCTCTTGTAGCTTATGCACAAGAAGATATCAAACAAGTGATCGCATACTCTTCAGTATCACATATGGGTGTTATTATCCTTGGTATTTTTGCACTGAATGTTGAGGGTATTGGTGGGTCTATTTTCTTAATGATCTCACACGGTATCGTTTCAGGAGCTCTGTTTATGCTTGTAGGTGTTATCTATGATAGAAAACACACAAAAAATATGAGTGAATTTGGTGGATTAGCAAAAGTGATGCCAATGTATGCTACGATCTTTGGTATTATGCTTATGGCTTCAGTAGGATTACCACTTACTATTGGGTTTGTTGGAGAGTTTTTAAGTTTACTTGGATTCTTTGCAGTTTCTCCAATCTTAACAGCGATCGCTGGACTTACAATTATTTTAGGTGCTGTGTATATGCTAGTGTTATACAAAAGAACATTCTTTGGACCAATCACTAAAGCAGAAAATAACACTCTTAAAGATCTAAATGGTAAAGAATACGCTGGACTTATTCCACTAGTTTTATTAGTAGTTTATCTTGGTGTGTATCCAAAACCAATTTTAGAGCCAGTTGATAGAAGTGTAAAACAAGTTGTACAAATTATGTACATAAAAGCAGTTACTCCAGAAGCTAAAGAAACAATAGCTAAAGTAAATACAATAGGGGAGAGATAATATGATAACTCCAATTTCTATAGACTTAGCAAGTCTAAATTTACAATCAATAGTGCCAATGAGTATCGCAATCTTTGGTGCATTGATGATTTTATGTATAGATCTTTTTAGAAAACACGATAATAAACAATTTTATGTGGTATTAACTGCACTGTTTTTACTAATTGATCTAGTGTCAATTCTCTTTTATAGTGGTAGCACAAGAGGTTTCTTTGGTGTGATGTATGTTGATGGGATCTCTATCCTTTCACAAGCTATGATTGTTGCTGCCTCAGGGTTATTTTTATTTTTGAGTTTATCAAGACACAAATCGCATGAGTATAAATACCCAGAGTATTTTGCATTGTTTTTATTTATGACAGCTGGATTTCAGTTTATGGCATCAAGTGATAATCTTATCTTAATTTTTATTGGACTTGAAACAGCATCTATGAGTTTATATACTATGATTGCTATGCACAATAAAGATAAAGCAACAGAAGCAGCTATCAAATACTTTACTATGGGTGCTTTAGCAGCAGGATTCTATGCATTTGGTGCAATGATCCTTTATTATATCACAGGAAGTGTTGAACTAGCTCCAATCTCAGTATATCTTGCAAGTACAAACTTTGATAATTATCCAGTTATTTTACTTGGTGTAGTATTCTTAATCGGTGCTATTGGATTTAAACTCTCTTTAGTTCCATTTCACACATGGGCTCCTGATGTTTATGAGGGATCAAGTGCAGCGATGGCTGGGTATATTGCAATAGTACCTAAAGTTGCTATATTAGTAGTTGCTATTAGATTTTTTAGTATCTTTATCCAAGCAGAGGATATGTGGGTAGAGGGAATACTTTATATGATGGCTATCATCACTATGACTCTACCAAATATGATTGCACTTGTACAAACAGATGTGAAAAGGATGTTAGCATTCTCTTCTATTTCACACGCAGGGTTTGTTTTAGTTGCTATTATGCTTGGAACGACTCAAGCGATCCAAAGTCTTTTCTTATACTGGATCCTTTTTGCATTTGTTATCCTTGGAGCATTTGCAATGTTGTGGGTACATAGAACAAAAGAAGCACCATCATTTTATGGATTCAAATCAGATTATCAATTTGATAAATTTACAGGATTAGTGAAAACTGCACCAGTTTCAGCATTTATCATTGGTATTTTGATGTTTGCACTTGCTGGGGTTCCTCCATTTTCAGTATTTTGGGGGAAAATGTATCTTTTAAGTGCTACTGTTAATAAAGGTGAAATTTTACTAGCTGTTATCATGGTATTAAATAGTGCTATCGCAGCGTTTTACTACTTAAAACTGATCGTATATATGTTCTTAAAAACAAGAGAAGACAAAGTGGTAATAGTGTACCAAGAAGTAAATAGTACTATCTTAAAAGTTATTATTGGTATTTCTATGATTTTAGCAGTGACATCTATTTTTTATATAGATGGGTTGATGGAGTTTATTAAAGTAGCTGTAGAAACGAGTGGGTATTAGTAAATTTACAACAAAATATGATTGATAAAGCCGGCGAAAGTCGGCTTTTTTTATTATTGCTAAAAATATAATTGGAGTTTAAATGGAATGGATTGATGTTATAAATAATGAGAAACAAAAAGAGTA
>CALMBI010000068.1 GCA_937860115.1 uncultured Arcobacter sp.
GCAACTATAATAAAAAATAATAATTCAGCAACCCATTTTTTTCATTAAGCCTAAATTACGATCTCAAGACCCTTGCTGATTTTGTTTTCTAGATCTCTTCTACAGTTATTTTGAGCTAAGATGATCGTGTTTATATCACCTTTATAGTATCCATAACCAGCTAGTTGATCACTTTGACTACTGTTCCCGTACCATGATGGTGCTCCATCTATTTTATTGTATTTAAATGTATCAAGATACCCTTCAAATAAAAAACCTGTAAGTGATGTGATAAGTTTGAGTGCGATTGCTGCTAACATGATTTTTTCTATAGTGAAAATTTTGAAAAATTGTATCCCTATTTCCCTTTACTTAAATTTTTTTTGTTACACTTCACTTTTATTGATGCAATAATAGTATAGAAAAATATGGAGTATGAATATGGAAGTTATGTTTTTGTTTGGAGTGATTGTTTTATTGTTTCTTGGATTGATTTTTCTTTTATACAGAAAGCTCCAAACACACAAAAACGAATTTATAGAATTGCAAAATACCCTTTTAGGATCCCAACAATTGATTCAAAACAAAGAGATTGAAATAGCAAAATTACAAGAGCGAAATAAATCGATCGAAAAATTAGAAGATCAAATAGCTATTTTACACAAAGATTTCCAAGATAAAGAGAAAAAATTCCAAGATCTCATTGAAGCAAAAAATAATGATATGAGTTCTTTAAAAGAGGAAAATGCTCGTTTTAAAACATCTTTGGAGGAGCAAACAAGAGCAAATCTTGAAAGGCTGAGTGAACTCAAAGCAAATGAAGAAAAACTCAAAAATGAATTTAAAACACTAGCAAGTGAGATATTTGATCACAATACAAAAAAATTCAGTGAACAAAATCAAGAAAATCTAGGGTTGATCTTAAATCCTATGAAGCAACAACTAAGTGAATTTAAAAAGAAAGTTGAAGATGTATATGAGAAAGAAGCTAAAGAGAGAAGTGTACTTCAAAATGAACTTAAAACGCTCCAAGAATTAAATCTCAAAATGACAACAGAAGCACACAATCTAACAACAGCACTCAAAGGACAAAATAAAACTCAAGGAAGCTGGGGTGAAATGGTTCTAGAACGAATATTAGAGAGTTCTGGGCTTCGAAAAGGGGAAGAATATTTAAGAGAAGAATCACTTCAAAATGAAGATGGTACAAAATATAGACCTGATGTTATTGTAAATCTTCCTAATGATAGGCAAGTGATCATCGATGCAAAAACATCTTTAACATCCTATGAACAATATGTTTCAAGTGAAGATGAAGAAATAAAAAATAGATACTTAAAAGCACATCTTCTCTCTATTCACACACATATAGATTCACTTGCAAATAAAAGATATGAAGATCTAAAAGGGGTTAATACACTTGATTTTATATTTATGTTTATCCCAATTGAAAGTGCTCTTATGATTGCGTTAGAAAATGACAAATCACTTTTTGATAAAGCATTTAAGAAAAAAATTGTTTTAGTGTCACCAACTACTTTACTCGTAGCACTAAAAGCTGTTGAGAATAGTTGGAGATATGAAAAACAAGCTCAAAGCACTGTTGAAGTTATTAGGCTTGCTGAAAAACTCTATGGGAAAGTGAGAGGGTTCGTAGAAGATTTTGAAAAAGTCGGAAAAAGTTTGCAAACAGCTCAAAAGACATACGATGATGCCTTTGGAAAACTTTCAACTGGCAAAGATAATATCATACGACAAATTGAAGTATTTAAAGATAAATCAAATATCAATCCAACAAAACAAATAGCTCAAGAGATTGTAGATAACTCTATAACTCAAGCTTTGGACGAAGCATAATTAATCCTCCAAAGCGTCCACAATGTGGATCTCTTCTATAAGAAAAATAGTTTCTATTTGAACATTTGGTGCAAATTTTTGAGATGGTAATATTCTCTTCTAAAATCCCATTTTTGAGTAGTTGTTTTTTATTGATTTGTTGAAGATCGATAAATCTTCCGTTTGCGATATCGTTGCCAAAATTTTTTGTTGCTATTGTTGCTAATTCTGGGGAAACCTCATAACAACACTTTTGAATACTAGGACCTAGTTCCACTTTTACATTTGATAAATCACAACTAAAATCATTTTTCATAATTTCACAAACATTTGTTACAATATCTTGATAAGTACCATTTCTACCTGCATGAGCGACTCCAATAACACCTAAAATATCATCATAAAAAAGTATTGGAATACAATCAGCCACCATTACTAAAAGGGGAGTATTGATTAAATCTGTCACAAGAGCATCAGCGATATATTTTGAGATATCTTTTGAGGGTATTTGAACTATATTAGAATGAATCTGATCCATATATTTTAAGCTTGCAAGATCAAAGTCATATTTTTTTGCTAAAGCCTTTCGATTTTCATCAACACTTATTTGATCATTTATAACATGATATGCGATATTTTTGTCATCGATTGTTGTAAAAGTTTTTAATAGATCAAAATTCATAAAAAATTGTATCAATAATCTTATTAATTTTGTGCACAGTCAATAAAATTGATGATCAAATTTTAGGTAAATCCGACGACAAATAAAATAACCCAATTTCTACAGTAAAATAACCA
>CALMBI010000069.1 GCA_937860115.1 uncultured Arcobacter sp.
ACGAGATCGTTTCACGTGACTGGAGTTCAGACGTGTGCTCTTCCGATCTAAAAAATAAAAAGAGTGGTATCTTTAAAAAAAAGATATATTTAATAATTGTTGCGATGAGATAACTTCTTTTTTCAAGTTCATATTGGAGTGATGCTGTTGAATGAAAATCCCATTTGTTTACTATCTGCACACTATACCAAAGCGCAATTACAAGAAAAGCTACAAATAGAAGATCAAGAAAAAGTATAATCTCAACGTTTGGATTTAAGAACATAGATACCTCAAATTATTTTTCCACCTTTGATATCTATAATTCTATCAACAATATCATGATCAAAAAAAAGCGGATCATGGGAAGCTATGAGAATAGTTTTGTGAAGATTTTTAAGCAACTTAATATTTTCTATAAATTCAAGTGACAATTTTTCATCTAAATTTGCAGTTGGTTCATCTGCTAAAATAATAAGAGGATCATTGATCAATGCTCTAGCAATTGCTACTCTTTGTTGCTCGCCACCTGAAAGTTTTTTCAATTCAATATTTCTTTTCGTTTCAAGTTGCAAAGTTCCTAAGAGTTGTTCCACTTTGTGAATAATCAAATCCTCTTTGAGATTTTTTGGAATCAATGGAACGATAATATTGTCAAACACACTCAAATTTGGAATAAGATTATATTTTTGAAAGATAAACCCGATATTATGGAGCCTATACGCTGAAGAAAAATCATCACTTAACTTAGAAACTCTCACATCATTGACAATCACTTCTCCACTTGTTGGTTTTGTCATATTTGCAATAATGGAAAGAATCGTACTTTTTCCACTTCCACTTGCACCTTTTAAAACAACAATTTCCCCTTGATTAATCTGCAAATCGATTCCATCAAGAGCGATAATCTCTTCATTGTGCAAAGTGTATTTTTTTGTGATATTATGGAGTGTAATCATCGAAGTACCTCATCTGCTTCCCCAACTGCAACTCTCCAAGATGGAAAAATAGTTGCAGCGATATAAAGAGGGATTGCAATAAAAAAAACCATCGCTAAGAGTGAAAAATCAAGAGAAAATGGGATAGCAAATTCTGGTTTTAGATCACTTGATCCTAAAAAAAGATCCTTTAAAAGTGGAGCATGTAATATATATACATAGAAAAAAGAAAGAATAAATCCAAATAAATAACTAGCACTTGCAATAACAAAACTCTCATAAAATTTCCATTTCAAAATATCATTTGTGCTCCACCCAACTGCTTTAAGGATCCCAATCTCTTTTTTTTCTTCACTATTGAGTCCACTACTCTTATCGTAAATAATCATAAAAAATGAAGCCAATACTACAAGAAACAATCCAAGAAAAACTCCACTTTTATAAGAAAACATCTCTTCATAACTTCTTTTGAGTTCCTCTTGTGTGATCACTCTATAAGAGGGAAATAGGTTTTTTATTTTTGCTGCGATGGTCTCTATTTCTTCTTTTTTATCAACTTTCACTACAATATCTGTTGCCAGATTCGGATCGATCCCAAAAATCTCATAGACAAGTTCTTTTGGCATCAAGATCACATCATTTGTCTCCAAAGTAGTATCCCTATCAAACTTCCCTACTATCGATATTTTCTTAATCTCTCCAGTTGTCTTAATAAAATTGAAATACTCTGTATAATAACTTTGTGCTAGTATTTTTTTAACGCCACTTCCAACAACCATTCCATGTTTCATCTGATCAAAATCATATTTTTTGGTAAAATCTTCGTGAAGATCTTTATACTGCTCTTCAAATTGATCGATCCCAATCAGGGTAAAATAACTATTTTTATTTGCAAAATAATAATATCCCCACACTCTAGGGATAGCACTTGAGATCCCATTGATTTGCAAAAGTTCATCAACACTCTTTTGCTCTATGAGTATCGTTCTTCCCCCTTGAAGATTTTGGATTGTGATCTGCGGTAAACTCTCAACTGTATCTAAAAGCTCTTTTTTTAGTCCATTGGAAATTTGGAAAATTGATGAGAGTAAAAAAATCAATACAGTGAGTAAAACAACAATAAAAATATTTTTCGTTTTATTTCGCGAAAGTGAATTGATAGCAAATTCAATAAAATACAAATTGATCATTTTCAATACACAAAACTCATTTTAGAATTTGTATGAAGCTCCCCATCATAAGGCAAAAGATCAAAACTATTTTGATATGATTTATGTCTTAAAAAGGTATCTGTTCCACCAAAAGCAATATTTGGAAGGGAGATAAGTTGAAGTTCATTATTTTTGATAATCTTGTTTTTTTGATTTTCATTTGACTCAGAATTTAAATAGCTAATCTCTAGCATAAAAATAGCCATGAGAAAAAATGAGAAAAAAAATAATATTTTTGTTTTTGATTTCATCGGCTGATTGTATCAGATATTAGTTAATGGAGTGTTAAAGATTATTTTCTAAATCTTTAATCACTTCAATTGTTTTGATATTTGAATTTACTCTTGCTTTCATAGTATGCTTTTTAACATGCTTAGATAGAATTTTCTGATATTTTTTATAATTTCTAGAACCAATCTCAAATTCACACATTTTTTTTGTATTTTAATAATGTCACTTGGTATTAAGTTTGTTGATTCCATCACTTTTACTTTCCTATTTTATTTCATGTAAATTATACAATTTTAAAAACTAAATAATATTTAAACACTAATTGTTAACTCATTTTTTCTAAAATCACACCACTTTCTATGTGATAACTATATGCAAACTGATCAAAAAAAGCAAATTGTTTAATAGTGTGAGTTTTCGTAAGTTCATCTAAATCACGTTTTAATGTTTCTGGATTACATGATATATAAATTATCTGATCAAACTCACTAACTAACTTCCTAGTAGTATCATCAAGTCCAGCTCTTGGAGGATCTACAAATATAGTAGAAAAGTTATACTCATCAAGCTTCACATTTTCTTGTTCCAATCTTCTAAAATTCCTCATACCAACTCTTGCTTCGACGAACTCTTCACTTGACATTCTTATAAATTTTATATTGTCAATATTATTTAAGTCACAGTTCATTTTTGCACTATTGATAGATGTTTTGCTTATCTCTGTGGCTAAAACTTTTTTAAATTTTTTACTTAAAGGTATTGTAAAATTTCCACCACCACAATACAGCTCACACAAATCATCTTTTGCTTCGATATTTTCTAGAACCCACTCAATCATTTTTTGATTTACTTTTTGGTTTGGCTGAGTAAAACCACCCTCCTTGTATTTGAAGTTATATTTTGAATTTTTAACGGTTAATTGTTCAGTGATATAATCTTTACTGAGGACCATTTTTTGTTTTCTACTTCGACCTATAATTTTAATTTGAAACAAGTTTTCTAATTTTCTAGCTTCATGTATCCACTCTTCCTTTAGCTCTGTATGATAAATCAAAGTTACTAATATATCATTTATTTGGCTTGTTAAAAATTCGATTGAAAATAATTTATAATTTAATATTTTATTTTGCCAGAGTTTCAAAAGTAGTTTTGGCATAAGATAAGCAATATTAATATTGACAATACTGCAACTTTTAATAGGTAAAATATTTTTGTTTATATCGTTCATAGCATAGTGAAGAGTAAAATTATTTTCTTCATCATAGAGTCTCCAGATACGAAACTCAGCTCTATTTCTAAAACCACCATCATCACTTTTTATGATATCAAATTTTCCATCATAAAGCTGAAAAAATCTGTCTTGCTCTCTTGTCGTTTTATAACTTAATTGTTCTTCATATGAAATGCCCCCAAGAGAACATCCACCACATTTTCCAAAAAATTCACATGTCATAACTAAAATCCAAAATGATAAAATTCTCTTGGTTCTCTTGCTTCAAACTCATACCCCAAAATTTTTGTGATTTTACTATGTAACATCACTCTTTGGACTTGATTTGAAGGTTTTCCATATTGTAAATCTCCAATGATTGGAAACCCTGCATGTTGGAGATGAACTCTAATTTGATGAGTTCTTCCATTTTCTATAACCACTTTGATTTTGGATTTGTTTCCCTCCACCATATAAGGTTCCACCATAGTAAGTGCTGATTTTCCTTTAACTGGGTCTATTTTGCTTTTTGCAGTTTGCCCTTTGATTGTCAAAATTGGAAGATCTACCTTAAACTCATCTATCACTTTTCCTTCAACAATTGCAACATATTCTTTATAGACTTTATTATCCATAAATTCTTTGATCGCTTTGCCTCTAAATTCATCATTTTTAGCCATGAGCATCACACCACTTGTCTCTTTGTCTAGTCGATTAAGAAGCTTCGCATGAGGAAACATCTCTTCAACTTCACTAGCACTAAGAAATGCTGGCTTATCAACTGCTAAAATATCATTGTCTTGAAAGATCACTTTAACAGGTGCAACATCTTTGATCTTAAATACACTTTTATCACTGATTTCACCTCGTGCAATCAGCACTTTTTTCCCTTGACAAGTGACTACACCTTTATCTATTAATTCTTTTGCTTTGCTATTTGAGATCCCCTCTTGGATCGCTAATAATTTATATGCTTTATCTGTTCCCATTTGATTCCTTTATCATTTGTATAATTGGTGAAATATCACCTTTTTGTCCTATCGAGCTTTTCTCTAAAAAATCTATTTTATCTAAATAACTTTGCAATTCACTAGGCTCGCACAAGTAATAATTATTTACACATTCAAAAAGTGATTTTTGGTTGAAGATCACTTTTCCACTTATGAGTTTAGATCCAAAAAATGCTGGCTCGATTGGATTATGCCCACCTGCTGTTTTTATAAATCCTCCACCTAAAATCACTACATCACTGACTGAATAGATATTGTTGAGTTCCCCCATTTTATCTACCAATATAATATCACTCTCAAAATCCTCTTTCTGAGAAAATCTATGATAACGAAGCCCACTGTTTTTGTATTTTGAAGTGATCAGCTCCCAAACCTCATCAAATCTTTCTGGATGTCTTGGAACAATGACCAGTCGGCCTTGCTTTCTATCCCAGCTATTTAAAATCAGTTCCTCTTCACTTTTATGGGTACTTCCAGCTGTTATCAAAACTCCATCCGGTTTAGTATAGATTTTTGTCACTTTTGGCAAACTTGCTAGCTTAATATTTCCAATCACCTCTATATTTTTTCCGCCAAGCTCTTCAAGCCGTTTTTTATCAATATCTGTTTGGGCAAAAATTGTATCAATATGTTTAAATATATGTTGATAAAAAAACTTATATTTTTTGTATGTTAAATACGATTTATCATTTATTCTTGCATTGATCAACACCGTTTTGGATCCTTTTTTAGAAGCAACTAAAAAAAGCATATACCAAAGTTCCGCCTCCATCACTAAAAGAATCTTTTGCCTTTTTATCCAAAATGGTAAAAAAATCTCAAAAGGAAGATATCGCACATTTTTGACAAATTTCATTCCTTCTTCGTATCCTGTATTTGTGATTACACTGAGATTGATATCATCTTGATCTAAACTTTCAAATATTGGTTTAAGGGCTCTTGTTTCGCCCATTGAACAGCTATGTAACCAAATCTTATTTTCTTCAAAAGGGGGATTATTTTTTAAAAAAAATTTAGCTGGAATTGCATCTTTGTATTTTGGTGTTCTTGATTTTAAAAGTAAATAAGGAATTGCTAGAAGATAAAGAAGAAACGCTAAAAAAAAATAAATATATTTAAACATAGTATTCTCCAAAATCAAAAACCTACAACGAAGAAGAAAAAGTGGAATTTTTGAAATAGACAAAGAAAAGAATTATTTTTATGAGAGAGTTTACACGAGGTAAATGACCGATTAAAAATAATTCTTTGATACAGTATATTTTAAAAAGTACTTTTTTATTCTTCTGTTGCAGTTTCTTTGTAGATGATTCTCCCACAATGAGGACAAGTAAAAATCTCTTCAGTTACTAAGAAATCACTATAAGCTCTATTTGTAAGCTTCATATGACATCCATAACAAGCTTGATTTTTAATAGGAGCAACTGCACTATTCCCAGCCCATCTTTTAATTTTTTCATAAAATGATAAAACTTTACCATCGATTTTTTCTACAAGTTCAGATTTCTCTTTGTAAACTTCTTCTCTTTTTGCTTCTAAGTCTTCAATATTTTTTGAAATTGCACTTCTAAGCTCTTCTACATCAGCTTCTTCAGTAGCAAGTTCAGCTTTTAACGTTTCAAGTGTAGCCTCTTTTGAAGATGTGATCTCGTCAAGTCTAACTATCTCATTGTTAGCAAATGCGATCTGCTCTTTTGTGATCTCTTCTTCTAATTGAAGTGCTTTTGCTTCTTTTTCATTTTTAACTACATCATATTTTGCATTGATCTCTTTGATTCTATCTGCTAATTCTTTGAGATGGATATCATTTTTGATTCTTTTATTTTTTGCTTCATCTATTTCATTATAAAGTTTGTTAATTTTGTCATTTAATTCTTCTACAGTTTTTAAAAAAACTTTTAATTTGTCATTTTGCCCTTTTATTTGTGGTTCAAATCCTACGATCTCTTTATCAAATTTTGATAGTTTAACTAACTGCTCTAAATGTTTATTCACTCGTTTTCCTTTTTTTATTTGTATTCAAATGGGTTTTGATTTTGACCGATTATAGCCAATATTTTATTTTTTTTCAAATATTTTTCTAAAATAGCGTAAACCACAGTATTAAAATGAACTTCACTTTCATAATGTCCAATATCAATTAATGAGATATTTTTCATTTTTGCTTCCATTGCATCATGATATTTGATATCACCTGTAAGAAAAACATCTGTTTTAACTTGGGGTAAAAGTGACATACCACTTCCAGTTGTGAGTGAAAATGAACTAATAGTCTCCTGACATTTGACAACTTTTTTATACTCCAATCCAAGCTTCTCTTGAATCATTTTATAAAAATCATCAAATGAAGTTGGAGCAATTTTCCCACTCAATAGAAAATCATCTTCATTTACAACTTCAAATCCTAAAACCTTCTCCATCACATAACGATTGAGGTGCGTTTTATCAATATTTGTATGCATTGAGATAAGTTTGAGATCTTTTTTAATCATTATAGGAAGAAGTTTAGTCGCGTAACTGTCAAAATTTATTTTTTTAAGTCCACTAAAAATAAGTGGATGATGAGTAATAATCAGTGCACCATTCTCAAGACTCTCCAAAAACTCTAAGTCAAGGTCAAGTGTTATAGCTAAATTATTAAACTCATCTTCCATATTTCCTAAGATAAGTCCACTATTATCCCAAGATTCTTGAAGAGAAAATGGTGAAAGTGCATTTAAAAAATCATAAATCTCTTTGATTTTCACTCTATTTTCCAGCCAATGCTAATCTTTGATTTCTAGCATCTTCTTGTGCCTTGTACATTGTTGCACATCCAAGAGCAAGTTCACGAACTTTTAAAATATAGTTTTGTCTCTCAGTTACAGAGATAGCTTTTCTTGCATCAAGGGTATTAAAAGTATGACTTGCAAGCATACATTGATCATAAGCTGGAAGTGGAAGCTCTTTTTCTAGACACAATTTACACTCTTTTGCATAATCATCAAAATGGGTAAACAACATCTCAGTTGTAGCTACTTCAAAGTTGTATTTAGAAAATTCAACTTCCCCTTCAAAGTGGATATCTTTATAAGTTGTTTTCCCAAATTCATTCTCATTCCATACAATATCAAAAACATTATCAACATTTTGTAGATACATCGCAAGTCGCTCTGTCCCATAAGTTATCTCAACCGCAACTGGATCACAAGCGATTCCCCCCACTTGTTGGAAATAGGTAAATTGAGTTACTTCCATCCCATCAAGCCAAACTTCCCAGCCAAGTCCCCAAGCTCCAAGTGTTGGTGATTCCCAGTTGTCTTCAACAAATCTAATATCGTGTTTTGATAAATCAAGCCCTAAAAACTCTAGTGACTTAAGATATAAATCTTGAATATTATCAGGACTTGGTTTGATTAAAACTTGAAATTGATAGTAACTTCCAAGTCTATTTGGATTTTCCCCGTATCTTCCATCTGTTGGTCTTCTTGAAGGTGCTACATAAGCTACACTCCAAGGTTTGTTATCAAGACTTCTTAAAAGTGTTGCTGGATGAAATGTTCCAGCACCTGCTGGAATATCATACGGTTGTAAGATATTACACCCTTGTTCACTCCAAAATTCTTGTAGTTTTAGTAGTAGTTTTGAAAATGTTATCATTCTTCTTCCTTGTAAAATATCGCGGATTTTACCTTATACTAAATAATTTTTAGGTAAAATCGCCGTTATTTATATCAACAAAGGTACTTACAAATGAGCGAAAAAACACCATTAGAGATTGCTTTAGCGCACTCTTTAACAAAAGATGAATATGAAACAATAGTCCATATGTTAGGGCGAGAGCCAAATTACACAGAGATTGGTATCATCTCAGCTATGTGGAGTGAACACTGTTCTTACAAATCAAGTAAAAAATATTTAAGTGGTTTCCCAACTAAAGCTCCATGGGTTATCCAAGGACCAGGGGAAAATGCTGGTGTTATTGATATTGGTGATGGATATGCAGCTGTATTTAAAATGGAATCGCACAATCACCCAAGTTTTATTGAACCTTATCAAGGAGCTGCAACTGGTGTTGGTGGAATTTTAAGAGATGTATTTACAATGGGTGCTAGACCTATTGCCAACCTTAATCTTCTACAATTTGCTGGAATTGATGGGAATAGTGACACTGCAAAAAAACATAGATACCTTTTACGAGGTGTTGTTGCTGGTATCGGTGGATATGGTAACTGTATGGGAGTTCCAACTATTGGTGGACAAACAAACTTTGAAGAGTGTTATGCAGGGAATAATCTAGTAAATGCATTTACATTAGGACTTGTAAAAACAGATGAGATTTTCCTAGGAAAAGCTGAAGGTATAGGAAATCCTGTAATGTATGTTGGAAGTAAAACTGGAAGAGATGGTCTTGGTGGGGCTGTTATGAGTAGTTGTGCTTTTGATGAAGATAGTGAATCAAAAAGACCAACAGTTCAAGTGGGAGACCCATTTACAGAAAAACTTTTACTTGAAGCTTGTTTAGAATTATTCAAAAAAGATTTAATTATCGGTATTCAAGATATGGGAGCTGCTGGACTTACTTCATCTTCATTTGAGATGGCTGGAAGAAGTGGAAGTGGTATGATTATGCACCTTGACAAAGTTCCAGCTCGTGAAGAAGGGATGACTCCTTATGACTTTATGCTCAGTGAATCACAAGAAAGAATGCTTATCTGTGCTAAAAAAGGGTGTGAACAAGCTATTATTGATATTTTTACTAAATGGGAACTTTCTGTTGCTGTTATTGGTGAGGTAACAAATACTGGTCATATGGAATTATTTTGGCATGGAGATAAAGTAGCTGATATACCAATCCAACCACTCTCAGAAGAAGCTCCTGTATTAGATAGACCTGTTAAAGAGCCTGAATATCTTAAGACGATCAAAGATATAACATTAGATAAAAACATTTCCACTCAAGATGCATTTGATGCATTACTTAGTGATATTGAAGTAGTTGATAAATCTTGGATTTATAGTCAATATGACTCTATGGTGCAAACAAATACAGTTAAAGGTCCAGGGAAACTTGACGGATCTGTTATTAGAATCAAAGAAACAGGAAGAGCTTTAGCTATGAGTGCTGATTGTAACACAAGATTATGTTATATCAATCCAGAACTTGGAAGTGCAGCAGCAGTTATGGAAGCTGGAAGAAATGTTGCTATGACTGGTGCGAGACCTTTAGCAATCACAGATTGTCTTAACTTTGGAAATCCTCAAAATCCTGAAGTTATGTGGCAATTTATGATGGCTTGTGAAGGAATTAAAAAAGCTTGTAAAGAATTAAACACTCCAGTTATTGGTGGAAATGTATCTTTATATAATGAAACAAATGGTGTGGGTGTTTTCCCAACTCCAGCAATTGCTACTGTTGGACTCAATGATGATATGAATAAAGTTTTACCATCTTGCATTCAAAAAGATGGAAGCACGCTTTACCTTCTAGGTGAAACAAAAAGTGAATTTGGTGGAAGCTTATATATGAAAAAATTCTACGGAAAAGTTGCTGGTGAGCATCCAGAAGTAGATTTCAAAAAAGAACTTAACCTTTGGGATTTTGTAATTGAAGCTAATAAAGCTGGACTTTTACAATCTGCAAAAGATGTAAATACTGGTGGTATTGCAATAAGTGCTGCTAAAATGTCAGTAGTTGGTGGAAAAGGTGTTACTATCACTGTACCACTTAAAGATCCAAAAGATATCTTTGCTGAATCTTTAAGTAGAGCTATTGTTGAAGTAAAATATGAAGATGAAGCTGCATTTGAAACTTTTGTAGGTCAAAACCATGTTGAATGTACAAAGATTGGTAAAGTTGGTGGAGATGAAATCTCTATCAATGGTATCAAAAAAGATTTAGCAGAAGCTACAAATATCTATTTTAATAGATTCCAAGAGATTATAGAGCAAGATTTATAATCTCTCTTTTCTTACATTTACAAAAAAAGGGTGGCTACAAAATAAGCCACCCTTTTGTATTTAATGCTTTTTAGTAAAAGTGTTTAATTAAAAATCACACATCTTATTAAAATCACTTCTAATAATTGTCACAATTTTCATATCATTAGTACTATTTTTATCTAACTTTTTAGCACCATTCATGATATTATTTGTAACTGTTTTAAGATAAAGTGGTCCTACATAAACACTAACAGCTCCATTAAAATCTTTACAAATTGAGATTTGTGTCGAGTTCTGTTTATGCTCATCAACTGCTGGTTTATATTTTTTGTACTCTTTTGGATCAATTTTGATAAACATTAATGATTCATTAGCCATTGCTTTCTCTTTTTCATCTTCATTCACACCTACTTGTTCTGTATCACCATCACTAAATCTATCTTTTAATTTAGAATCCACGCTACCATTACCATCACCGTCAGTTTTATATAAAGATTTCTCTTTATTATTAAGTGCAAACTCTTCAAGTTTCTCCATTTTCAATTTATAAAGTCTTTCTGCCTCTGCTTTTTTGTATTTTTCCAATACATCTTCTTCTAATATTTCATATTTTGTAAGAAGCTTTAGTCTTTCATTGATTCTATCTGTATCAATCATCTCCATCTTAAAATCTATTTGACGTTTTTTAATCTCTGCTATAACTATAGATTCCTCTTTTGGTGTTGTTTGATTAAGATCTTTAGTAATATTATTTTCAGCTGGTGACAATTCCTCTTTATCAAAAGTTCCCATAAATAGAAGAACCAGAAATGTTATTATGATTGTAGCTATCAATCCACCTAAAATCATTACAATAAGTTTTAATTTTTTATTTTTTTTCTCTTGTGGATCATCTACTACTTCCGAATCCTCTATTGAACTCGCTATATTTTCATCCTCTTTTACAACAGGGGATTCTCCAGTACTTACTACTTGATTTGGATCGGTATCTTTACTTCCTGATTCTCCATCATCGTTACCTGCAATATCACCACTTTTATCTTCAAAGCTCTCATCATTATCAATATTAGAGGCATTTAAGTCAATAATCTCTTCATTTGATGGTGGCAGATCATTATTATCATTAGCATTTACTACCAATTCTTCAAGATTATTAAACTCTTCCAAATAAGGTATAAAATTTTCTTCAAAATCTATAAAATAATCAAATGGATTTTCTTCAATATCAAGCTTTAAATACGTTAAAAGATGACCACTTTGATAGGTTCCACCATCTATGATTTCAGAAGTACCTATAGAGAAACTCACTTTCCCAAGCTCTTCAAGATCCTCACGACCATTAAATACCGTTTGCAAAGTTCCACAAATTTGCGTTGTAGATTCTTTCATTGCATCAGCGATATCTTCACTAATTGTATCGAGTGGTGGTGTATCTTCCATCAGCATCGCATGAGCTATTTTTGTTGCTGTTTGGGCAGGAAGAAGAAATTTAACATTTGTGGTTAGTTTTTCAAATGTAAAAGTACTATTTACTACAAGTACATTTTTCCCTTTGAGTATTTTAGAATCTACTTTGTGCAAACTCTCAACACTTGCGACACCACCTGATGAAAGTGAAGTTTCAATTGTGCTTGTAATAGCTTCTTGAAAAGGTATAGATAGGTCCGTTGCCATTAATTTTCACTTACCCTTTGTTTTCTTCTGTGCTCTTTTTGTTTGGCTAAAATTTTTTCTTTATTCTTTTCATAATACTCTTTTCGATAATTTTTAAGATCTTCTTTTTTCTTAATTCTATAATTTTTGTCGTACTCAAGTCTTTTATCTTTATTTTCTAAATAATAATCTTTCTTTTTATTTCTATACTCTTCAATTTTTGCGATTATAATATCTTCTCTATCTTGGATATGACTTTTTTGCTTCTTTGCAATCTCTTTTATTTTAGCCGTAAAACTAGTGATATCACCACCAAAAAGTTCTTTTTCATAATCAATATATTGATGTTTTTTTTCAGGCTCACTAGAACTTGATGCCAACTTTTTTTTAAGATAATACGCTTTCTTTTTCTCTTTATGTAAGCGAATATTCTCTTCGCATCTCTGCTTTAATTCATCTAAATTCATATTAGATTAAATTACCTTTTTAGTTGATTGACCGTTTGAAGCATGGCATCAGTTGTTTGAAGAGATTTTGAATTTGCTTCATACGCCCTTTGAGCAGTAATCAAATCTACCATTGCATTTACAAGTTGCACATTTGAAGCTTCAAGCATTCCTTGTTGTAATGCTCCGTTTCTTGTATATTGTGTATCACCATTTGGAGTAATAATTTGAAAGAAACCTTTCCCTTGAATAGCGATATCAAGATCATTCCCTGTTTCTGTTAAACTCCCTTGTAAAAAACTTTTTTGGATCCCTGTAATTCCTACACCAAGCCCCACATCAATCCCTGTTGGATTATTTGTAGATTCACTAGTAGCATTAGCAGTATAGTTTAAAGATTGATACATTAAATCAGCAAATTCTATTCTATCTTTTTTAAATGCTGTTGTATTCACATTTGCGATATTATTTGATGTTACATCAATATTATTTTGTTGTGCATTCATCCCCGCAGCTGATGTATATAATCCTCTTACCATAATAAGCTCCAACTTTTAAATATCTCTGATTTTAGCCAATTTTATTTTAAAATACTCTTTTTTTCTTTCCAAAATTTAAATCTGATAGGTAAATCCGACCAAAGACTAAAAACACTCCAAGTAAATATTAAGTTTAGTAATATTTGCTCCTTCTTTTTGCTAAATTTCTTTCTTTTATAGCATTGTAAGAAGTTAAAATATTAAATAATATTTTCATAAATTATTCAATAAAAATGATAACACAAATTAGATAGAAAGCACTATAAATTAGGACTTTAATTTGACTTTTTAGTAAATATTTAGTATAATATATACTTATATTAATAATAGGAAATTTAGATGAAAATTGGAGTTAAAAAAGAACTTTTAAAGCAATTAGGCCAGATTGTAGATTTTAGAGCTAAGGATAAAATTACCTATCCTTTGAATGAGATATTGTTTATGTCATTGTTTGGATTACTCAAAGGGAAACACACCTTTGAACAATTACATGATTGGATGGAGTTTAATAGTAACAATACAATATTTTTAAAACTATTCAATAAAAAAAGTAAACTTGATATCCCTTGTGAATCTACACTTCATAGAATATTAGTGAATACTGATAATGAAGCATTACAAAAAGTATTTTGTAGTTTCTTTAATAAGTATGTTTCAAAGAAACATATAGCGGTTGATGGGAAATGGTTAAATGGGA
>CALMBI010000070.1 GCA_937860115.1 uncultured Arcobacter sp.
ACTGTTAGAGTCAAAAGGATCTCTAATATTTACACAAAAATGTGATCATATTTTGTATGTTTACGGATATTTTTTAAGATGTTTCATAAAAGCTTCAATCAAAAAAGGTTTTTCTTAAATCACTTCAATATCTAACAAATCTAGATTTGGATTATCTTTTTTAAGTTCAGAAATTCTATGTGATGTGATGATGATTACAGGAAATTTGTATCCATCTTCCCTTAATTTATGTATAAACTGTAAGCCATTCATTTTTGGCATATTTATATCACTTACAAGTAGATCAATACTTGAATAATCATCATTAAAAGTATCTATCAAATCTTCTGGATTGTCAAAACAAAAAACATTTTGTTCAAAACTTTTTAAAATATGCTCTATTGAGATTCTAAGAGTGAGATTATCTTCAAGAAATAAAATATTTAGTTTTTTACCTATTTGATCCATCATATACCTTTTTCATTCTTAAAATTATTATACAATTATTTTTTATAAAGAATAATTTTTCATTAACTTATATTTTGCTTATCATTATTTTTTAAATTTTTATTCACTTGATTTAATCTTTCACCAGTTTTGATTGTTGATCTTTTTTTACTCTACAATTCATAAAATTTTTAATTTCTACCTATAGAGCAAGAGATACGCCTAATACTTAATATTAGACTAAAAAAAGTTGTACAATAGAAAATTATTTTGAAGTTATTTTAAATAAAAACAAGAGAAACCGTCAATGAAATCGACAATCCCCCTCGTATAAGTGTATGAAATTTGAAATCTATTTTTAGATTACATCCCCATTCCACCAAGGCCACCCATACCACCCATATCAGGAGCATGAGAAACAGCAGCTTTATCTTCTCTAAGATCAGACACTGTAGCTTCAGTTGTAAGTAGAAGTGATGCAACAGATACTGCATTTTGCATTGCAACTCTTTCTACTTTTGTAGGATCTACGATACCAGCTTCAAACATATCTACATATTCTCCAGTAGCAGCATTAAATCCAATATTAGCATTTGTAGATCTTGATACTTCATTTGCTACAACTCCAGCATCATATCCAGCATTTGCAGCAATCTGTTTTAATGGAGCAGCAACAGCTCTAATAATGATATCAGCACCAATTTGCTCATCACCTTCAAGTTTTAGTGTCACTTTAGAAGCAGCTTTTATTAAAGCAGCTCCACCACCTACAACAATTCCCTCTTCAACAGCAGCTCGTGTTGCACTTAGTGCATCATCAACTCTATCTTTTTTCTCTTTCATCTCAGTTTCAGTCGGTGCTCCAACTTTGATAACGGCAACTCCACCACTCAGTTTTGCTAGTCTTTCTTGAAGTTTTTCTCTATCATAATCACTTGAAGTATTCGTGATCTCAGCTCTGATTTGTCCAATTCTAGCTTGAACATCTTCTTTTGTTCCTGCACCATTTACAATAGTAGTATTGTCTTTATCGATAGAGATTTTTGAAGCCATACCAAGTACTTCCATACCACAACTTTCTAATTTCATACCAAGCTCTTCAGATACTACAGTTCCTTTTGTTAAAACAGCAATATCTTGAAGCATCGCTTTTCTTCTATCTCCAAATCCTGGTGCTTTTACTGCAACAACATTTAATGCACCTCTGATTCTATTGACTACAAGTGTAGAAAGAGCTTCCCCTTCAATATCTTCAGCAATTATCAAAAGTGGTCTTTGTGTTTGATTTACTTGCTCTAAAATAGGAAGTAACTCTTTTAAAGAAGTGATTTTTTTCTCACTGAGTAAAATAAAAGGATTATCATATTCAACGATCATTTTTTCAGCATTTGTAACAAAATATGGAGACAGATATCCTCTATCAAATTGCATCCCTTCAACTACATCTAATTCATCGTTAATCCCTTTTGCTTCTTCAACAGTGATAACACCATCTTTTCCAACTTTATCCATAGCTTCTGCAATCATATCACCAATAGCCGTGTCACTATTAGCTGAGATTGTAGCAACTTGAGCGATTTGCTCTTTTGTATCAACCACTCTTGAAATCTTTTTAAGCTCTTCTAGAATTTGTTCTGCTGCTTTATCCATACCACGTTTAAGTTGTACAGGGTTTGCACCTGCAGTTACATTTCTAAGTCCCTCTTTAAAAATAGAGTGTGCCAAAACAGTAGCAGTTGTCGTACCATCACCTGCTTCATCATTTGTTTTAGAAGCAACCTCTTTTACAAGTTGTGCTCCCATATTTTCAATTGCATCTGGAAGTTCAATCTCTCTTGCTACACTTACACCATCTTTTGTGATATGTGGTGAACCGTATGCTTTTTGTAAAAGTACATTTCTACCTCTTGGCCCCATTGTAACTTGAACAGCATCAGCTAATTTTTTTACACCTCTATAAAGTTTATTTCTAGCATCATCACTAAAATATATCTCTTTTGCCATTGTATTGTCCTTTCTTTTTATATTATTTTTTAAAGTTCTTTAGAAGAGAGTTTTAAAAATCTTCTAAAATTACTATTTTTTTGATCAATTTGATCTTTAAAAATTTAAAATTATTTTGTTATTACACCTAAAATGTCATCTTCAGTATCTAATACTAAATATTCAACATCATCAAGTGTTAATGGAGTTCCTGCATATTTTTTATATACTACAGTATCGCCGATTTGAATATTTTGCGTAGTTGCACTTATTGCCACAACTTCTGCTTGTGTAGGTTTTTCTTTAGAAGCATTATCTGGTAAAAAAATACCGCTTTGTGTTTGTGTTTTCTCTTCTGGAATTTTTGCAAGTATTCTGTTTCCAAATGGTTTAAAGTTCATTGTGTCCCCTTGTAAATTTATTTGTATTAATTAGCACTCATTTGATTTGAGTGCTAGAATTATATATTATTCTTTTTATGATGTCAATAGTTTTTGTCTTAAAATAAAAAAAGCCAAGCGATTACCACTTGGCTTTTTCTTTTTAAAGTAAAATTTATTTCACTTTCTCTAAATATTCACCTGTTCTTGTGTCACATTTGATGATATCACCTTCAACTATATGAAATGGGATCTGTACTACTGCACCACTCTCTAAAGTTGCTGGTTTTTTACCACCTTGCGAGTCACCTTTAAAGTTTGGTGGAGTATCAACAATTTTAAGTTCTACAAACATTGGTGGCTCAACTGTAATAGCTTCCCCTTTAAAGAACATCATATCAACATTCATACCATCTAAAATCCATTTAGCAGCATCACCAACTTGATCATAAGTAAGTGCAATTTGTTCATATGTTTCATTATCCATAAACTGCATCATTTCACCATCATCATACAAAAACTGCATTGTTTTTTGTTGAAGATCTGGCACTTCACATTTATCACCTGCATGGAAAGTTTTCTCAATAGTTTTACCATTGATAAAATTTCTTATTTTACATCTAACAAATGCCGCACCTTTCCCTGGTTTAACATGTTGATATTCTGTGATTCTATATGGAATCCCATCAACTTCAATTTTTAAACCTTTTTTTAATTCACTCATACCTATTGCCATAGTGAGTTCTCCCTTTTATTAAATATTTACAAAATATACAGCGTTTGCTGCTTTTAAGTTTCTAAGCTGATCTAAGATATCTTCATTGATATTATCATCTACAATAATAACAGCTAATGCACCTTTTTTATTTCTTCCAAGTCTAAAGTCTGCAATATTAATATTATTATCACCTAAGATTTTACCAACATCACCAATAACACCAGGAACATCAGAATTTTTAAATAGAATCATTTTCCCATCAGGGATAACATCAACGATATAATCATTGATATCTACTATTCTTTGAACATCTTCATCAAAAATAGTTCCACTAATTTTATTGATACCGTGTGCTGTTTCTACTTTAATAGTTACTTTATTTTTATAAACACTGTTGTTTAGATTTTCTAAAGTCTCTAATTTAATGTTTTTTTCATTTGCAACAAATGTAGCATTTACATAATTAATCTTCTCAGTTCCGATCGATGGCGTTAATGCTCCAACTGTTGCAAAAGTGATAAGCGACTCTAAATAATCAGCGATATCACCTTCAGCCTCTACTTTAATAGAAACGATAGCTGTTTTATCCATTTGAGCAATTGTAAATGCCATTTTTTGAGTAAGTTCAAGATATGGTTTTACAAATGATGGGATTTTTGTCTCATCAATTGGAAGATTTAGAGCATGCGGATATCCAATACCTCTTGCCGCTTCGATTGCATTCTCAGCTGCTTGCATCGCAATTTTCAGTTGAGATTCTTGAGTATTTGCACCAAGGTGAGCAGTAACTGTTACATTATTAAGATCTAAAAGAGGATGGCTTGTAGCTGGTTCTTTGTTAAATACATCGATTCCTGCCATAGCAATTTTTCCAGATTTTAAGTTCGTAACCAGATCCTCTTCATTATATAATCCACCTCTAGCACAGTTGATTAAAATTACTCCATCTTTCATTTTATCAATCTCTTTTTGAGTGATCATATTGATAGTTTCACTATTTTTTGGTGTATGGATAGTGATAATGTCACAAGCTAAAATATCATCAAAATTAGTTGTATATTCTACACCTAAATCAAGTGCTTTTTTTGGATTGATATATGGATCATACGTCACAATATCACACTCAAATGCTTTACATCTAAGAGCTACTCTGTGTCCAATATTCCCAAATCCAATAACACCAACTTTTTTCCCATATAACTCTTGACCATACCAGTCTTCTCTTTTCCAGATTCTTTGATCTTTAAGTTGAGAGTGAGCATATGGCATTTTTCTAAGACATGATAAGATGTGTGTCATTGTAAGTTCTGTTGCAGCGATTGTATTTGCAGTCGGGACATTCATAGCAATAATCCCTCTTTGACTACAACCTTTGATATCAACATTATCAACACCAACACCAGCTCTTACAACAGCTTTAAGATTAACAGCAGCATTTAAAAATGGCTCATCTACATCAGTAGAACTTCTTGTAATACACACTTGTGCATCTTTAATCACATCAAGAAGAGCTACTTTATCAATATCTGCTGCAAATACATAATTTATATCATTTGTATTTTTAAGGATTTCTAACCCACTTTCGTGGATATGATCACATACTACTATTGTAGGTTTGCTACTCATAATTTCTCCAATATTCCTGAATTATTTTCTTAATTGTCCTGCTAATGCATCACCTAAAGTCATTGCACTATCATCACTTACTGATTTTAAAACTTCTCTATTTTTTTGAGATTCTAATCTTTTCATAGAGAGTCTTACTCTATTGTTTTGTTTGTCGATATTTACAACAACCGCTTCAACTTCATCACCGATTTTTAATTCTGGATTCTCTTCTGTTGTAGCTAATAGATCCTCTTTTCTAATAAGACCATCAAGATTATCTTCAAGTTTAACAAATACACCAAAATCTTTGATATCTTTTACAGTTGATTTGATGATATCTCCATTTGCATATTTAGAAGCAAATTTGTCTGCTGGAGACTCTGCTAAAGCTTTGATACTTAAAGAAATATTTTCTTTTTCTTTGTCAACTTTGATGATTTTAACCTCAACTTCGTCACCTTTTTTGAAAAGTTCTTTACATTTTACATTTTGCTCCCATGAAGCTTCTTCATTGTGTAATAAACCATCAACTTCACCAATAGAAATAAATGCACCAAATTCAGTAATAGTTGCAACATTACCTTTTAGTATATCACCTATTTTGTGCTCTTCTAAGAATTTTTTGAATGGTTTTGGTTGTAAAGATTTAAGACTTACTCTTAATTTTCTTTTATCACAATCAAGATCGATAACTTCAACATTGATCTCATCACCAATATTTAAGTAATCTTTTGGATTTTTTACATTTTTATTCCATGAAATTTCTGAAATATGTAATAGTCCTTCGATATCATTTCCAAGATCAACAAATGCGCCATAAGTTTCAAAGTTTGAAACTGTTACAGTTATAGTATCTCCCACTTCTAATTGCTCTTTGATCTCTTCCCAAGGGTTAGGCATAGCATCTTTGATAGATAATGATAAGTGACCTTTTTCTTTGTCGTAAGATTTTACAACTACTTCTACTTTGTCACCCTCTTTATAGTATTGTGAAGGATTTACTGGACCTTTGTATGAAATCTCATTGTAATTAACAAGGCCATCAATTCCACCCATATCAACAAACATACCATAACTTGTGATTTTTTTAACAATTCCCTCTTTAACTTCAGTGTTTTCCATAAGTTTAGAGATCTGCTCATCTTTATTTTTTTGGAACTCTTCGATAAGTTTTTTTCTAGAGATAACGATACTATTTGAATCTCTTTTTGCTTTAATAACAACAGCTTTGATTTTTTTACCAACAGCACCTTGAGCTTTGATAAATCCTTGAGCCATTGGCATAAAAAATTCTAAACCTTCACTACTTTCTACAATAAATCCAGCTCTTGGTTTAATTGATGTGATAACACCTTCAACTACAACATTTTCTGGATCTTCACCATATGTATCAAAAAATTGATCAAATTTTAATTTTTGTAATACTTTTTTGTATGATAAAGAAAGGTTTTCACCTCTTGTTCCTAAAATCATAACCTTAACCGTGTCACCAACTTTATAAGTCACTTCACCGTTAACTGTAATCTCAGAAAGTGGAATTCTTCCCTCTTTACCACCAATACTCACTATAAAACTATCACTATTGATTGCTACTATCGTACCATCTGCTACTGTGTTTGTTTCTGTTTGTTTTTCACTCTCCTCAAATAATTCTGCGAAGTTTTCATCTTCAGCTAATTCAAAATCTTTGAACTTTTTCATCAACTTGCCTACCCTTGTATATAATTTTGGCCCTGATTGTATCGTAGTTCGACTTAAAAGATATTATATATTTGTATAATTTAGTAATATTTTTTGTAAATTTCTATGATCTAAAGTTGAGTGTCGCTATAATCCTATCAATGATAAATAGACGAAATTTTTTAAAGCAATCACTACATTTTTCTACAATCCCATTGATCGATTTAAGTTCAAATGAAATAAAAGAACCAAATCAATCTAAAGATCAAAAAAAAGTTGATGAAAAAAAAATTATCCAAATCAAATTTCAAGAAAATTCTCTATGTCCACTCTGCTCAATAGGATGTAGAACTATTTTAAATAAACTTTCAACAAATGATCAGATAACCATCGAATCAATCAAACCAGATTCTCAAAGTCCAATAAATAATGGTTTATTATGTGCAAAATTTGAGAATTTTCCTACAATGCAAAATGAAACTCAAACAAGGATCACAACTCCGCTTTTAAAAATGAAAAATGGTGTATTTGCTAAAGATGGAATTTTAACTGAAATTACATGGCAAGAAGCTTTTGATATTATGGAAAAAAAAGCTAAAGAGGGATTAAAAACCACTGGTGTAGATGGTGTTGGAGCTATTATAAGTGAATCACTCTCTTTGTATGAACAATATGCACTTGGAAAGCTTTTTAAAGCAGGACTACGATCAAATAATATACTCAATCTTAACGATGAGATCCAAAGAAATAGTTTTGCTACTATCCAAACATTAGGGGTAGATGGATCAAATGGAACTTTAGATGATCTTATTTATTGTGACAATTTTATATCATTTGATATAGATTGGAATACAGATTATGGAGTCTTAAGGTCTAAGTTATATGATAAAAAATTTAAAAATCAAAAGTCAAGATTTATCAATATTATTCAAGATCAATCTTATATGTTTTTGGATGCAGATTCTAATCTTCTTATAAAACCAGATAGTCAATTATCGCTGTTTAACTTTTTGATCAACCAACTTCTTCAAACAATCACAAAAGATGAATTTGATTATGAAAAAGGATCTTATATCTTTGCATTGTTTGATGATCAAGTGATCGAAAATGATGACAGATATTTACAATGGGAATTACCATTTGATAGATACAAACAACATTTTAAACAATTTGATTTTGATTATCTTCTAAAGAGTGTTAAAACAAATGAAGAATCAGTTTCATCTTTTACATATAAAATAAGATTTTTAATAGATGCTTATCTTAAAAATGAAACAAAAACACTTTTTTACTTTGAAGCTAAAAGAGATTCGCTCCTTACAAAAACAAATATTATGCTTCATAGCTTATATATTTTATCAAACAAATATGGTATTGAAGGAAGTGGGGTCATCTCACTACATAAAGAGAAGCCATCAGCAACATCTTCAAATTACAGTGGAACATTCAGTACAAGACTTCCTGCTGGCAACTTTACTAAATACAAGCAACACAGACAAAAAGCTGAATCGATTTGGAGAATACCAGAACACACACTAAACAGCATAGCTTCATCAAATCCATACGATACGTTGCAAAAATATTGTAACAACACGACAAAGTTTTTATGGATAATGGGTGCAAATAGTGATGATCTAAAACTCTATCAAGATTATCTTACAGGGATCCAAAATGGTTTTTTAGTCTATTCAAGTAGTCATTATGATGATTTTACCCTAGAAGCTGATCTTATACTTCCATCTACTACTTTTTTTGAAAAATCGGTTGCCTATGAGAATTCTTTTAGGCAACTTGCACTTTCAAATCAGCAACTTGTACCGTATGAAAATAGCATGAGTGAATTATGGCAAATTTTGGAATTTTCAAAAAGATTTAGACTCAAAGACACATACAAAGAACTCAAAATAGATACTATTTATGGAACAAAAAATATTTTAAATGAACTTGAACCATTTGGTTACACACCTTCAAATACACTTTTTGAGGTTCTCTTTTTAAACAAAACAGCTCAAAAATATAAGCTTAGTGCCGAAAATTATTTTAATCCGTTTTATATCAATAGTGAAGTAAAAGGGGATATGAGAAAAGTTTTTGGAGGGGATGGTACACTTTTTAGTGGATATAAAATATTTATTCAGAGATATCTTTTTGAGGAGATGAGACTATTTGGGCTTGGATTTGGATACGATTTAGCAACTTTTGCTCAATATTCAAGTAATTTTTACGGAAGTTGGCCTATTATTTTCAATTCACAAACTAATCACCGTTTTAGTATACAAAATGATCAATATGCAAAAAGAATAGCAACAAATAGTGATCAGTTTATCTTTTATGGAAATCTAGGAAATAAACAACTTCCAACGGGTAATCTAGAAGAGATAACACTAAAGAGTTCTAAAGAGTTAAAAAATAGAGCAAAAATATTTACAGGGAAAGAAAAGAGTAGATGAAAAAATTTATCACCATATCACAAACAGCACAGCAGATTCTAAAATCTGCAAAATTATCAGCAGAACTTCCAATTAATACTTTTATCCATGGACAAAAAGGTGTTGGAAAAATTCTTTTAGCCAAAGAGATTCTTCCTGATGCACCTGTATTTTGTGCAGCGGAATTAGAAAAATTGATCAACAATAAACAGATCGATCTTGGAAATTATGATGCACTTATTTTAGAAGATGTTGATAATATTCTCAATATTGAAGAGTTTTTTAAAGCACTTCAAAATCATAAACTTGTGGCAACTGCAATTGAAAAAAATGATAAATTCAATCAATATTTTGCAATCAAAATCGAGATCCCACCACTCAAAGAGAGACCTGAAGATCTTGAAGAGATCTGTGAAATCTACAAAAAAGAAGCAATAAGTATCTATAACACCCATGTACCTATCAAAAATCTTGAACTTGATTTAAGTGAAAATGGAATCACACTCAAACAATCAATCTACAAATCTGTAATGCTTCAATCTATGAATACAAAAGATATCTTAGAAACTATGGAGATCTACCTAACAAAAAAACTAGAAAGTGGATCAACATATCGAGACCTTATAGAAGTATTTGAGATACCTTTGCTTCAGGCTGCTAAAAAGATCTACAAATCACAACTCCAAATGGCTGATAAACTAGAGATCAATAGAATAACACTACGAAAAAAAATACAACAATATTTTGGAGAACTATAATGACTATATTTGAAGAAGTTTTAGAACACGATCTCAATCCATTTATTATGTTTGATGGTGATGGGAGAATCAAAAATTTTAATAAAGAAGCAGAATTTTTACTCAACTTTGCATCACAAAAAGAACTTTTTGATCTTACAGTTTCATACGCTAGTAAAACTTTTGGTTTTAAAAGAGAATTTATTAATATCACATTTGAGAAACAATCATTTTATGCCATTTTAGTTGGGTATCTAAGTGATGATGAGATCATTTTACGACTCTATAAAGAGGTAAGTGGATCAAAACTTACAAAACTAGATCATAATAATCTCAAAGAAACAAATCTTTTTACCCTTATTGAACTCTCTAAAAACACCACGCTACTTGGATGTGATCTAATAATCGAAGAGATATATGATGTTTCTATTCCTTTACTCAAACTCAATGTCAATGATTTTTTACTCTGTATTAATAATATTTTTGAGCATCTCAAAGATCAAAATCATATCACTCTTAAAGTATCAATCAAAACAGGTGAATATGAAGTGATCAACAATAAAAAATATAAAATTGTTGCTGTAGAATTTGTGGCACATGAGAAGATAGATTTTAGACCACTTGCAACCCAAGGGAATAAAGTTGATATTTTAGTTTTAACTCATAAAAATAATGTAATAAAGGTCGAACTTCCACTTATTGTATAAAAAATATACATTTTCTAACTAAATTTTTCTTTGAAAAATACTATAATCTCCTAAATTTGCTAAATTAAGGAGAATTTGATGGATGGAAATGTAGCTTATGTAATCAATACACTCTATGCACTTTTTGCATTTGTGTTGATTATTTTTATGGTTCCAGGGTTTGCAATGCTCGAAGCTGGAATCGTTAGAACAAAAAACGTTACTTCTGTACTTACTATGAACACAATGATCTATGCTTTTGCATCTACTGGATTTTTACTAGTGGGTTACAATATAGCGTTTGGTGACTTTGGAAGTGAAACAATGAGTAAATGGGCTTTTTTACTCTTTCAAATGGCTTTTGTTGGAAAAGTTGTAAACATCATGAGTGGTGGAGTAAGTGAAAGAGCTAAAATCGTGCCTCTTACATTTTTTACAGTGATCATGTCAACTATACTTTACCCATTAGTTGTAAACTGGTCTTGGGGACAAGATATGCTTGCTGATACTGCACTTGATCTTAATATGTATGACCTTGCAGGAAGTACTGTTATCCATTCAACTGGTGGTTGGGCACTCCTTGCTGCTATTCTCATCATTGGAGCTAGAAGAGGAAGATATCCAAAAGAAGGCGGAGTGAGAGTAATTCCTGCTTCAAATATTCCACTTTTAACACTTGGTGCTTTTTTACTCTGGATTGGATGGTTTGGATTTAATGGTGGAAGTGTAGGAAATTTCTCTTCACCACAATCAGCTGACGCTGTTGCACTTACTATTTTAAATACAAATACTGCAGGTCTTATTGGGGCAATTGTAGCAGGTGGATTGATGCTTGCAAAATACAAAAAACTCGATATCACTATGATCTTAAATGGTGCATTAGGTGGACTTGTAGCAGTTACAGCAGGACCAGATCTTTATAGCATCTATCAACCTATTTTAGTAGGTGGTATCGGTGGAGCACTTGTAGTATTTGCAGTACCATTTTTTGATAAACTCAAACTTGATGATCCTGTTGGAGCACTCTCTGTTCACCTTGTAAATGGTATCTGGGGGACATTAGCTGTTGGAATCTTTACAGACAAGCTTTTTATCGATCAACTCAAAGGTGTAGTTGTAATTGGTGTGTTTGCTTTTGTAAGTAGTTATGTTGTATTATACATCCTTAATAAAATCGTTCCGCTCAGAGCTAAAAATGATGAAGAGTTAGAGGGTCTTGATGTGAATGAGTGTGGGGTAGAAGCGTACCCTGAATTTAAACGAGCGTTCTAAAACTTGTTTAACAAATTTTAGGCCATATACTTTAATACGAAAGGAAATCAAATATTATGAAACGAATAGAAGCAATTATCAAACCATTTAAACTTGAAGATGTAAAAGATGCGCTCAGTGAAGCTGGTATTACAGGGATGACTGTATCAGATGTAAAGGGGTACGGAAGACAACAAGGGCATAGTGAACTTTATAGAGGTGCTGAGTATGTTGTAGATTTTTTACCAAAAATCAAAATTGATCTTGTCGTTGATGAAAAAGATGTAGAGACTGTTACTGAGCTTATCGTAAAAGCAGCAAGAACAGGAAAAATCGGAGATGGAAAAATATTTGTATCTTCAGTTGAAAAAATCATAAGAATAAGAACAGGTGAGGAAGACGAAGAAGCTATATAGTTTCTTTGATATATCCCCTCGTTCCCACTCTCCTGAGTGGGAATCCATATCTCTAAAATTTACCACATCTTTTCAATCTCAATCAACCCATCAACACCTTCATAATCCCTAGCACTACTATATCTCCAATATTTAGCCTCATCGACATAACCTCTTTTGACTGGATTTTGATGGATATAGTTTATCTTTTCTATCATCATCTTTTCAGTTGTGATAAGTTTTGGTTGAATTCCCTCTTGCCATAATTGAAAATCTCTATCTTTTTTATGAGCTTTTTTATAAAACTCGAGTTGGTCAAGTATTGTTTTGACATTCTTCACTTTAAGTAAATCTATAATTTGTCTTGCTGTATATTTTTTAAATTTTGTCATACTTTTTCCTATATCATCACTACTTGCTACCAAATGAAGATGATTTTCTAGTATCACATAAGCATAAATCTGAAAGTTATCATTTTGTTGGAGATACTTGAAGCACTCAAAGATTATATCAGTCGTTTCGGTTCTTGTAAATATCGGTATCCAATGCAGTATTGTACAAGTTATAAAATGTGGATGTGTTGATTCGTATATTTTGTATCTGCTTCTACCCATTTGGTAGTTTATTGTAGTTTTGCTTTAGTTTTTGTTTGTGATGTATGGTATTGATATGTGGATATATGCATTCCCACTCAAGAGAGTGGGAACGAGGGAATGAATTCTATCTTTTTTGTTTTTGTTGGTGTTAAATTTCGATTTTTAGTGCTAAGAAATTTTAGAATTTGAAGTTATATCCAAAATATAATCTGCTCATTTTGTCAAACTCTAAATCAATTTTTATATTATCTGCTCCATCAGCAATTGCAATTGATTCACTACCTGAAGTTGATAAACTAAAATCATATCCTATGGTTAAAAATGATTTTTCATCAATTTTATAATCTGTTCCAAATCCTAACATTAGAGCTTTTGTATCAATATCAAGTGTATATGAAGTGTCTTCAATATCAATACTATAAGAATTCATCATATAACCTAAACTAACAAATGGTTTCCAATTATGGTTTTGTCTTTGCAGTGAAGATTGGTCTATGTAATAGCTATATCCAAGGTCAATAGACTTCATTGAGCTTCCTGCTTCTGTATTATATTTTGTATAACCTATTGAAAGTTTATGAGTATTATCAATAACTGTTCCACCTAATACTGAAATTGTAGCCTCGCTATCACTTTCTGATAGTGTTGTATTAATTGATGTGCCACTAATTGTGCCACTAACTTTTGTTTTCATTGTTGCTTGTCCATTTCCAAGACCAATTCCTATGAATGGTTCACTTTGTGCAAAAGCACTTGAACTAACCAATAACATTACTGCTAAAACTAAATTTTTTTTCATTTTTTTTCCTTATTTTTTTATGTTGCAAGAAAATTATAGCTTAAAATTGTAATATTTGTGTAACATTTCTATAGAATGTAAGAAAATTATTATCCTTTATAAGTATTTATAGATAATAATTTGTGAATTTTCTTAAAAGTGTGAAAAATATAA
>CALMBI010000071.1 GCA_937860115.1 uncultured Arcobacter sp.
AAAATCGTGCCTATTTTTATAATCAACAATTCACTCTTAAAGGAGATTCATCTGTTAAATTTGATCTTATTGTATCTCTTAGTGGTGATACTTTTTATATTTTAGAGTTAGTACCTATTCAAAATAAACAAAGTTGTTCAGGATTTTGCATAGCTAAAATTACAGAAAAGCTAGTTCAAGAGGATTCTTTAGAAAAAGTATTTGAAGTTGCAACGAATTTTATTGCTAAAGAGGTTGGATATGACAGAGTGATGATCTCTAAATTTGATAAAAACTATAATGGTCAAGTTGTTTATGAAGTAAAAGCAAACGATCTACCATCATATCTTAATCTTTGTTATCCAGCAAGTGATATTCCTAGTCAAGCAAGAGATCTTTATCTTAAAAACCATATACGAATCATTACAGATTCAAGTTATACTCCTTCAAAAATTATCAGTGAATCGAAAAATCCCATCGATTTGACCTATAGTTTTTTAAGAAGCGTTTCCCCTATCCATCTTGAATATATGAGAAATATGGGCGTTGTTGCATCTATGACGATTTCACTTATTATCAATGGAAAACTATGGGGATTAATAGCTTGTCATAATCGTCATAACACTATGCCAAGTGTTAAAATTATCAATGAATCTGAATATCTTGGGAAAATTGTAAGTTCTCTTATTCATCATCAGTCTCAAAAAGCGATCCCTCAACAGATGAGTAATTTTATTGGAAAAACCGATCTTTTATTAGAATTGTTCCAAAAACACAGTTTTTTTGAATTTGAAGAGATTATCTCTAAGAATCTTGAATATATTAAAAAACTTTTTAACGCAGATGGTATCATCCTCTCGCATGAAAATTTCTTTAACTTTATAGATATTGCTATTGAAAGTGAACAAGTAATTTCACTGATTTCACATATCACTCCCATCTTAGAGTCACAAGAGTATTTCTATACAGATTCTTTAGCAAATACTTTTAAAAGTCTTGAATTAACAATTCTCAAAGAATGTGCTGGAATAATGGCCCTTACAATTATTCCTAATGAAAATTTTTATCTTATTCTTACACGAGTAGAGAGGGAAAGGGAACTCAACTGGGGTGGCAATCCAGATGAAAAAATAGCAGATAGT
>CALMBI010000072.1 GCA_937860115.1 uncultured Arcobacter sp.
ACGGGAATTATAATGGGATAATGCTTAAATAACGCTTAATGATTTGGGGGATTTTAAATATTTTCTAAAATTATCTAAATTATTCATAGAAATGATGGAGAATATCTCTCAACCCTCTATAAATCCACTATTTGGATATATTGTAATAATTTCATTTTCGTTATTTTTATTTGATAATTTTATAGTACATGGTTCTTTTATTTCATATTTTTCAATATTTTCATTATGTTTTGTATACACTTTTCCATCATGATCAAAAATAATTTGTCCAATTGTTGATGTTTCATTGCAACTTATATCAATAAAATCGACTCCATATGTTTCACTTAGTAATACAAATTTTGATTTATCATAAAGACTATCTTTTGTACATTGATATGAATATATATACTCATTAGTTAATGGGTCTTGTAAAGTTTCTTCTTTACTTATTTGTCCATTCATATCTTCATCACTATATATTGCATAGTAGATTCCACCAATAGACTCTTGACAATTTAGAAACTTCATATTCCATCTTTGTTTATACCATAGAGCTTTTTCTAAATCGTATTTATTATCAAGCATTGCAATATATCGTGTATATTTAAGATGGAGTAAAAGTTGGTTTTTTGCTAGTTTTATTTTTGAGATATTATTTTTTGGTAATCCATAAGTTGCAATAATCCCCAATAAAGATATTATAAAAATAACCTCTATCAAGGAAAAACTTTTTTTCATTACAGTTTTACTACAACCTTATTCCGTCCAGTTTCTTTTGCATCATAGAGTGCTTCATCTGCCCTTGCTATAACAAATTCTAAACTATCACCACTTTTGATTTGCGTAACACCAAAACTAGATGTGATTGTTTCATCTTTTAAAATTTCTGATTGCTCAATATTTAAACGTATCTTTTCTGCAATCTTTTGTGCTGTATCTATATCTGCAGTAGGGACTAGTATAACAAACTCTTCACCTCCCCATCTACCAACAATATCGACATTTCTAAAATGATTTTTTAGTATTTTTGCAAGTTCTACAAGTACCTTATCTCCAACATTGTGTCCATAAGTATCATTAATATGTTTAAAGTGATCTATATCTAAAATGATAAGCGACATATCATTTTCTCTTTTTACCATCGTTGAATAAAGGGATACAAACAGTTCTGTAAATTTATATCTATTATAAAGTCCTGTAAGCTGATCAACCGATGCCATTTGTTCATATTTTTTTGATTTTTTGTTTAAGAGTTCATTGATTTGTGATAATTCACTAGAATACTCTTTCATAAGTGTAGCCCATTTGCTATATGACAAAGAGATCAATTCTCTTTGTGGTTTATTGTCTTTTTCGATAATCACATTATCTAGATTACTTTCAACCATCTTCGTAAGAACTTCAAGTGTTGCTACATTCTCTTTTACTTTACATATTGGTTTATTGA
>CALMBI010000073.1 GCA_937860115.1 uncultured Arcobacter sp.
CTTGAAGCATATTTGAGAATTTTATGAAAATTGATTAATTTTTAGAGGTTCCCTTATGATAACTTTATCTATACCGAGTGATGCTCTTACCATCTCAAGTGCTATAGAGGGATAGATTTGATCATCATATCTTATAATCAATGGCACGCTTCGTACTGTTCCACCATCATCTGGAATATTATTGAAAAATCCACTTGAATATCCACTCTCTTGGAGTGATTGATGATTTAAAATAGCCCCCTTTGCATTAATAAGCATATCAGAGCCTTCAAGTTTATTTTTTTCTACGAAAATAGCAGGGATATCAATCGATCCTTGTCGAACATAATCTTTCTCTTCTAATTCAAATTGATACCCTAAAATTGTTGGAGTAGAAGCGATAATTGTATTAAAATATGCATCATAATCTTGTGCATTTTTATTTTTCATTCCCAACTCTTCTAATACTTTTTTAGGGGAACTTTGATCAAGCTCAGCAAATACAATATCAAATCCAATTGCACTTACTTCACTTTTGGCTAAATTTTCTAAAATAACTCCAAGTTTATTTCTACTCCAAGGCCATTGTCCAAGATTTGTTAATGACTTCTCATCAACATCAATAATCACTACATCATTTTTTGGTTCAATCTTACCTCGAAGGAGAAACATATAATCTCTTATCTTTCCATCAAAACTCTGGCTAACCTGTGGAAATTTTATATCTAAAATAATAATGATGGTGCTAATAAGGAGTGCAACTGTAGAGTATAATAAGAATTTCTTAATACTTTTTTTATCGATACTTATATTTAATTGTTGAAACATTGTAAACTACTTTTAATAAAAGAATAATCTTAAATTGTACACAAAATAATATAAAAAATGTGAATATAGATTGATACTTAAAATGACACTTTAAGTCGATTCTATCGAGATTTGGAAGTTATTTAGAAAATAAAAAAATGGAAGTTCACAAGAACTTCCAAAAAATTTAAGACATGATACCTTTGATCATAAAGAACATTGCAGCTGATAAGATTGCTGCAACTGGTACTGTGATAATCCATGCAGCTATTATTTTTTTCACTGCATCTCTTTTTACATATTTTATACTTTTTGCTTCTTGGAAATTTTTCTTAGCAAGAGCAGATGATTCGATTTTTTCGTCAATTAATTTATGTAAAGAAACAATTCTTTGATAATTATTTTTTGATTTGTCTTTAAGATTGATCAAATAATCAAGCTCTTTTTCATAGTTTTCAAGATCTTTTTTATCTTTTTTAAATCTTTTTCTTGCTTTTGCCAGATATACTTTTTCTCCACTATCAAGATACTCTCTTAGAAATCCAACCCCAAAAACACCACCAACAGCAATATGTGTTGAACTAACAGGAAGTCCAAGTTGCGAAGCAACAATAACGGTTATTGCAGCTGCCATAGCTATAGAAAAAGCTCTTACTTGATCAAGCTCAGTGATCTCACTACCTACAGTTTTAATAAGTTTTGGCCCATATAATGTAAGACCTACCACAATCCCAATAGCACCAACTGCCATAACCCAAAATGGAATATCAACTTTTGAAGCAATCTCATTATTTGTAACTGCATCATAGATAGCTGCTAGTGGTCCAATTGCATTTGCTACATCATTCGCACCATGAGCAAACGAAAGAAGTGCTGCTGCAAAAATAAGTGGGATATTGAAAAGTGTATTGATTGATTCTCTTTTATTTTGTAGTTTTGCACTTTTTTTTGCGATGATACCACTGACAATAAAATATATCAATAAAGCAATACCAGCTCCAATTGAAGCTGCTGTAACAAAATCAAGTTTTATAAGATGCTTGATCCCTTTTAAGATAATATATGTACTAAATGCCCATGCCATAAATGCTATCAAAAATGGAACAACTTTTTTTGCAGCCTCAATCATATCTTTTTTGTAGATGATGGTTTTTTTGATTGTATATAAAAAAGCAGCTGCAATTATCCCACCTAAAACAGGTGAAATAACCCATGACATTGCAATATTTCCCATAGTACCCCATGATACGATTGCAAAACCAGCTGCAGCAATCCCTGCACCCATCACTCCACCAACAATTGAGTGGGTAGTAGAAACTGGAGCACCTAATGCAGTTGCAAGATTCAGCCAAAGTGCTGCAGCTAAAAGTGCCGCTGTCATAGCCCATATAAATATTTGAGGATCAGCTATAAGATCTGGATTAATAATACCATCTTTGATAGTTTTTACCACATCACCACCAGCAATAAAAGCACCCATTGATTCAAATATTGCGGCTATTAAAATAGCTCCAGTCATTGTTAAAGCTTTTGAACCAACTGCTGGTCCTACATTATTTGCAACATCATTTGCACCAATGTTCATAGCCATATACGCACCAAAAACAGCACCTAAAATAAGGAAAGTGCTATTTGGTGTGTGTAGATATGACGAATAACTATACCCAAAAACCAATGCCACAAATAATAATGCCAATGAAAATTTTACATATCCAGACATTGATTTTGCGGTAACTGTGTTCATCTTTTCTATCGTGTTGATATCCATTTGTAACCTTTTTATTATCGTTTTGCAACTTTTTTATTGTATGAAACCTAAGATTATACTAAGTCTTTAATTTAAATGCCCTTTTATTTATACAAAAGTTACAGGTTGGTTACAAAAGAGTTTTGTAGAAAAAAAGTGTATCAAACTTGTTTATTTGATATGAATATAATAGTTTTAGATTGTATTGTAATGGATTAAATAGTAATTCTTTAGAATCTTTGAATGAAACAAATAACATTACCATATCGATACTATTTTTAAGGGTTTCCAAAAGTGACCAACCACCTTCGATCATAGAAAACTTTTGAACATAATTTGACAAATTATTATCTATAAAAACCTCTCTATTTTTAATATTAAAAAGTGGAATCGATTGATCAAACTCTTTCTCTTTTGAATAAATCAAAATATCACATGGTTTCTTATTTTTTGCAAATCTACTATCTAGTGTTGGTCTATCGATTCGTACTGTATTTCCACCAATGATAAGAAGATCTAGTTTTGCTCTTATTTCATGAACAAGATTTAATGAATCTTGAGTTGTAATATATCCGCCATCACAAGTTCCATCGGCACGAATAGCAAGTTTAAAAAATCTAAATCTATCTTGGTGCCATTTTAAAAATGGAAATAAAAGATCATCACATTGATCTTTTAATACCCCAACTTCTGTATCTACACCAGATTGTTCTAACGTAATTTTCCCACCAGTTGCTTCATTATTTGGATCTAGTGATCCAATATAAACTTTTTTAAATCGCAATTCTTTAAGTAAATTTGCACACGCTGGAGTTTTACCAATATGATTGCATGGTTCTAAGGTCACATAGATTTCACACTCATGAAATATATTATTATGATTTTGAATCAAAAATTCATGAATTTCAAATGATTGTTCTAAATTTTGAAGTGGTGAATCTGGATTTAATTTTAGGAAGGCCATTTTAATAGCATTTACTTCTGCATGAGGTCCACCAGCCACGTTATGTGCTTCAACAGATAAGATCTCATTATTATAAACTATACATGCACCAACAGCAGGATTTGGATATGTGAGTAGTTGATATCTCCAAGCGATATCGATCGCTTGTTGCATATAGAAATTTTTCATATATGCAAATTATTATTTACCAGTTATAGTAAGTTGAAGCGCTTAAAATAGCACTATATTGAAGTGTAAAATTCTCACCATCTTCATTTTCAAAAGTGAAATTATTATTCTCATCAAAACTTATTAGCTTCCCTTTAAAAGTTCCACCATCAAAAAGTTTCCCTTTTACATTTTCACCTATAGAATTTTGAAGATGTTCTAATTTTCTTAGTTTTCTCTCTATTCCTGGACTACTCACTTCAAGTAAATATTTCCCTCTCATTGGTTCTTTTATATCCAAAATAGGAGCAACCATACGGCTCACTTCTTCACATTTATCTAAACTCACACCATCTTTTGAAGTGATATAGATTCTATAAATATTATTATCATTCTCTTTTAATTGTACAATATCATACAGTGACATCCCACAACCTTCAACTACTACTTTGATCTCTTCTTCTAATTCCATTGTTTACTCTTCTTCTTTTTCTTTTTTATTGTCATTTCTAATTTGAGCAAATAATTCTTCTAATCTATTTGATGACTCTAAATTTGTATCATTTTCAAATGTAAAATCTGGACACTTGTACCATCCTGTAGAATTCAAAATATATGATTTTAGTCTACTATTAGCACTATAGAGTGCTTTTTGAATCTCTTTACGTTCACTTGGCGTAAAATCGTTTCCATCATAATACACTTTTGCATCATACTTACCATTTTTGCATTTTACGTCTGTAATGGTAAGTGTATTGATAAGTTCGTTTCCTAACGTCCCCAAAGCTTCTGGAACAAGTTCTCTTAAAAGAGATTCTGTTCTTTGAAGATTGATACTTTTATCTTTCATATCATAAGACCTTTACACTTATACTGTTTGAGCTTCTTTATGCTCAATAAATGTTTCAATATAGTCTCCAATTTGAATATCGTTGAATTTTTTGAACATAATTCCACATTCAAATCCGTTAGCAACCTCTTTTACATCATCTTTAAATCGTTTTAGTGAATCGATATTTCCTGTGTAAATAACAACACCATCTCTAATAAGTCTTGCTTTTCCACCTCTAACTACTTTACCATCACTTACAATACATCCTGCAACTGTTCCAACTTTAGGTACAACAAATGTCTCTCGCACTTTTGCTTGACCTGTATTTTCTTCGATTACGATTGTACTCATCATACCAGATAATGTATCTTTAATCTCATCAATAAGATTATAAATAATACTATAAGTTCTGATCTCAACACCACTTGTTTTTGCTTTTACTTTTACTTCACCAGTAGGTCTTACATTAAATCCAATAATAATACAATCATCACTTGCACTTGCTAGCGCAACATCAGCTTCTGTTATACCACCAACCCCGCTACTAACTATTTTTACTTTTACTTCATCGTTTTTGATATCTTCCAAAGATACTTTAATCGCTTCTAAACTTCCACCAGCATCTGCTTTAATAATAACTGGAAGTGCTTTGATTTTACCTTCAGCGATTAGATTTGACATCTCCTCAAGTGATACTTTTGTAGATTTACTTAACTCTTTTGCTCTTGCATGTTCTGCTCTTGTAGTTGCAATTTGTTTTGCTTCATTTGCAGTTGCTAAAGCTACAAGTGATACCCCAGTATTTGGAACATCATTGAGTCCTACAACTTGTCCTGTTTTACTAACTCCTAGTTCTTTTACAGGTTTTCCAGCATCATCAAGAAGTGCTTTTACTCTACCATAAGTAGTATCAGCAACAATATTATCTCCTACTTTTAAAGTTCCATTTTGAACGATAACTGTTGCAACTGCTCCTCTACCTTTTACAGTTGATCCTTCGATAACAGTAGCTTTTGCTAAAGCATCTGGATCAGCTTGAAGCTCAAGAAGTTCAGATTGGATAAGAATATTTTCTAATAAATCTTCAATTCCAGCACCAGTTAGTGCAGAAACTCCAATAAATTCATAATCTCCACCCCACTCTGTTGGCATAATACCATGCTCAGCCATACCAGCTTTTACCATATCTAAATTTGCTGTTTCCTTATCAATTTTATTCACAGCAACGATAATTGGTGCGCCACTCTCTTTTGCAGCTTTTATTGATTCAACTGTTTGTGGTTTTACACCATCATCAGCGGCAACTACTAATATGATAATATCTGTGATATTTGCACCTCTAATTCTCATAGCACTAAACGCTTCGTGTCCTGGAGTATCTACAAATGTGATCTCTTTTCCATTTTTTGTTACAGTGTATGCCGAAATATGTTGTGTGATCCCACCAGCTTCACCTGCTGCTACTCTACTGCTTCTGATTTTATCCAAGAGTGAAGTTTTACCATGGTCAACATGCCCCATAATAGTAACAACTGGAGGACGATCTACAAAGTTAGTCGTATCAACAACTTCATCTTCATATGTCTCTTCATAGTTTACATCTTCAAGTTCATTTTTGATAGTGATATCAATCTCATATTCTTCACCTAATATCTCTATCTCATCATTTCCTAAAAAGTCATTTTTAGTTACCATCATACCAAGCATAAAGAGTTTTCCAATCACTTCTGCAGTTGATTTTCCAATTTTTTCAGCAAATTCATATACCCTACACTCTTCAGGGATAGTAACTTCTGTGATATCTTCAGCTTCTACTTTCTTGATATATTTTTTCTTTTTAGTAGATCTTTTAAGTCCTCTTGGAACATTTCCAAATGCTGATGGTTTTGTTGTTCTTATATTTTCTGTTTGTTTTGGAGTATCTTGTAAAAATTTAGAAGTTTCAAGAAGATCCATATCATATAACACAACCTCTTCACCCATAATAGAATCATCAGAATCTCTAAACTCATCACTGTTATTTGTAAATACTTCTAATCTCTCTCCTGAAACATGTGCTTTTTGTGGAGCTTTTTTGATTTGTTTTTTACTTTTTGCTGGAGCTAGACTTGTTTTTGATTCCTCTTTTTGTTCAGGTGTATTTCCAAAAAGCTCACTCATAGACTTCATAGATTGTTTTTTTGGTTGTTCAAAATTATTATCTACAACTTGAATATCTGATGGTCTTTTCTTTTTAACAATCGTAAGTTTACCTCTTTTGAGTGGCGCTTCACCTTCTGCAATCGATTGTGTAAGTTGTGTTTCTTTTGCAACTGGCTCTTTTTTTGTAAGTAAAGATGGGTCAACAATAGATGTTTTTCTTTCTATCTTCTCTTTATCCTCAACTGGTTTTTCGACAACTTCTTGTGGTTCCTCTTTTACAGTTGTTTTAGTTACTGCACTTGCTTTTTTCACTTTTTTTTCTGCTGGTACTTTGAGTTTATCACTTTTACCAGTTACTATGTAGTTTACGATCTCTTCAGCTTGCTCGTATGTTAATTTACTTGCAGGTGATTTGATGTTGATTGAAAGATCCGCTGCCTTTGCTATAACCTCAGCATGGGTTGCTCCACACTCTTCTGCGATCTCTCTTATGCTTACTTTGTCTTCCATATTTCTACCATCTCCTTAAGCTGAACTTCATAATCAGCTTTATTTTTACATTGTCTATAGATTGATTTAACCGATTTTTGAATATCATCACAACACGCATCGCAAAGATAAAAGCTTCTTCCAATCCCATCAAAAGAGCTCAAAAGTTTCTCTTTACACTGTAAACGCAACATCAAATTTTGTTCAGATTTTGCTCTACAAGATATGCAAGTTCTTATCGGTTTATTTTTCAAATTCACGGATTATACCCAAAATACTCTTAATATTCTACTTGCACGCCAGTGTTATTAAAATCACACGTATAGACTTTAAATTGTGGAAAATTTTCTTTTAAAATAGTTGCTAAATTTTTTGCATCATCTGCGTAAGCAATATTAAAAAATGTTGATCCACTCCCTGAAAGAGTACTCATAAGAGCTCCATTTTTAAGTGCCGTTTTTTGCACTGCAAAAAGTTCTGGCATCTGTTTCATTCTGTAATATTGATGCATTCTATCATTTGATGCTTCTCTTAACATTTGCCAATTTTCATTAAAAAATGCTGCAGTTAAAAGTGAACTATGTGATACATTAAATACTGTATCTTCGATTGAATATTTAAAAGGTAAAATCTTTCTTGATTCATTTGTACTAATGGGTCTATTTGGAATAACTACAACCGCTTTTAGAGTATCAGGAAGATCTTTTTTGATATATTGAACTTCATGATCTTTTACAGTTGCAACTGTAAAACCACCCATCACAGCTGGCGTAATATTATCAGGATGTGATTCATAACTAAGTGCTAGATTTAAAAGTTTTTGTTTATCTATCTTCATATCACAAATAGCGTACGCTGAAGCAATCGCACTAATAATAACCGCACTACTACTTCCAAGTCCACGAGAGAGTGGAATTTCATTGATAAATTCAAACCTAAAATTTTGTTTTTTATGGCTAAGATTGTCATAAAAATCACTGAAAGTTGAAACAAACATATTGTTTGTTTTGAGTTTAGGATTGTTTGCACCCTCCCCTTTTAAAGAGACACTGCTAAATTTTGCTGGCTTTATGATCACTTTATTTTTAATGTTTAAAGCAAGCCCTAATGTATCAAACCCTGGACCTAAATTTGCACTCGTTGCTGGTACAGTTACTTTCATCCCTTCTCCTTTAAAATGTCCCATTTTTAAGGGACCTAATTGTTAAATGACTACTTTTAATGATTTGGCACGTCAAATCTAAAGTAGCAAAGCCTAAAGTGAAAAACAAGTTTTCCTTATCTAGATTTTTTCCCATAATGTGCCATTTGGTGTATCCATTATGCTTATTTTCATACTATTTAACTCATCCCTAATTGCATCACTTAATACAAAATTCTTCTCTTTTTTCGCTTCATTTCTTTCATTGATTTTTGATTCTATCATTGCTTTTTCATCATCACTAATTCCAAACTGAAAATAACTATATGGATCTTGAGATCCTATACCTAAAATATCACTTATAAAGTCAAATATATCTACGATTTGAGCTTTTAAGTTTTTATCTTTTGGAGCACTATCAAGTTTATCATTTCCAAATGCAATAAACTCATCTAAAATAGAAAATGCTTTTGCTGTATTAAGATCATCACAAAGTGATTCTAAAATAGCCTCTTTATATGATAACGATTTTAAAGAATCGTTTTTATTTACACCATAAACTCTTTTTTTAAGTCGATAGAGTTTATCTAGTCTTTTTTTACTTACTTCTAGATCCTCTGTGTTAAACGAAAGATCAGCTCGATAGTATGAAGTCAACATATAAAATCGAATCACCTCCCCACTATACTCTTGTAATGCATCTTTTAAAAAAAAGCTATTCCCAAGTGATTTACTCATCTTTTCACCATTGATATTGACAAATCCATTATGGATCCAATATTTTGAAAGTTCTTGATTGTATGCAAGTCTTGTTTGTGAAGCTTCATTTTCATGATGTGGGAAAAGAAGATCAGCTCCTCCACCATGTATATCAATCGCATAAGGCATAGTATGATCAGCAAGATGTTTATCTATCATAGCACTACATTCACAGTGCCAACCAGGTCTTCCATCACCAAAGTGTGTATGGTAACTTACACCATCTGTATTAAATTTCCAAAGTGCAAAATCTTTTTGATCTTTTTTTTGCGTATTTGTTTCGATTCTTGAAACTGACGCATCATCACTGATTCTATTTGAGATATCACCATATTGATTATCTTGTGCAGTTTCAAGATATACACCGTCATCTAAAAGATATGCTTTGTTACTATGTAAAAGATTATCAATAAGTCCTACCATAGCTTCTAAAGATTCAGTTGCTTTAGGTTCAATGCTTGAAGGTAAAATATTGAGACTATCCATATCTGACTTGTAGCTATTGATATAATGATTAGTAATCTCTTCTAGTGATCTACCAGTTTGAGACATTTTGTTAATAATCTTATCATCTATATCTGTAAAGTTTTTTACAAATACAACCTCATTTCCATTTGCTTTTAACACTCTATGCAAAAGATCAAAAACAATAGCACTTCTAGCATGACCTAGATGTGCATCATCATAGACTGTTGGTCCACAGACATACATTTTAACACTATTTGGAACTTGTGAAATAAAAGGGATCTTATCTTTTTTTACACTATCAAAAAGAACCATATTTGCCATTATTTAAAAAGTGCCTCTAGAGATGATAGATCTTTTGATTTCTCTTCACTAAGTTGAGTTTCATTTTCTTTTGTAGGTGTTGTTGTAGTTCCACTAATTTCATTGACTACAATATCACAATTAGTTAGCATCGATGCAAGTCTTATATTTAATCCATCTTTACCTATCGCTTTTCCTTTTTGATCAGAATTAATAGTGATGATCGCTTTAGTTTTCTCCCCAGCATTTGCTGGTTTTTCAATTTTTACACTATTTACTATTGCTGGACTCATTGCACGACTAACGAAAATCTCAGGGATTGGACTATAGTCGATACAATCAATATTTTCTCCATGAAGTTGTTTGCTAACTGCGTTTATTCTCACACCTTTTACACCCACTATAGCTCCAATTGGATCAATATTTGCTTCAGTTGTAGAGATAGCTATTTTTGCTCTAACCCCTGGAATCCTTGCACTTGATTCAATAACAATTCTTTTATCTTTTAGTTCTGGTACTTCAAGAGTTAAAAGTGATTCTAAAAATTTAGGACTTGTTCTACTTACTTCAACGATTAAACCATGTTGTTTATCAACTTTTACACTTTTTACAACTGCTTTTAAAGAATCCCCAACTTTAAAAGTTTCCCCTTTAATTCTGTTTTTTCTAGGTAAAATTGCTCTCACTTCACCTATCTCCATAAATGTATTTTCGTTTCTATCGATACTAGTAACAGCACTTGTTACAGTTTTTCCAATTTTAGAATTGTATTTTTTAAAAAGATTATCTTCGATATGTCTTTGTAATCTGTACTCTAAGTTAGTAAATAGAATCGTCGCAGCATTTCTTCCCATAGACTCAAATTCTAAATCATAATTTAAAAAATCTCCAATCTCTAGGCTATCATCAAGTTCTTTTGCTTCGTCAATAGAGATATAATTTTCAGTATTTACTTCAACCTCTTCACCATCAACAATAGTTTTACCTTGAAGTTTTGTGTCATCATTAGCTACGATTTCTATTTTTTGGAAAAGATTTAATTTTTTCTTTTCTCTATTGATACTTGCATCAAATACAAGATTTCCACCTATCATTTTTTCAGCTGTTTTTATAAGTGATTCTTTTAATGCTTCTTCAATTTCTACAGTTTTGAGCCCTTTTTCATAGGCAATACTATCTATAATATCTATTATCTTTTCCATATATTTCCTTTTTTAACAATGCGAACGGTTTTTTGGGATTTTCCAATGCTGCTGCATTTTGATCTGAAAGTGTAACGAAATTAAACTTAAATGATATGAGAACATAATTAAAACTCTTTTAACTTGTTTATACCCTGCTTTTTTTAAAGCAGAAATCTGATACCTTTCTTCTATGGTT
>CALMBI010000074.1 GCA_937860115.1 uncultured Arcobacter sp.
TTTTCACATCCAAACAAAAAGAGATACTTTCAAGCTCATCTCGTATATCAAACCCAGGTTTTAAAAGCTCTTTTACTATATCTTTTAAAGTTTCTATCCCACAATCAAATTTTTTATGTATCGTTTGAAGTTCATCTTTTGAAATCTTCTCAAGCTCAAAATTTTCTTTAAGTTATAGGGCAACTTTGTAGTTTTCTGTTTGGATACCACTATTGTCTACAAAGCTTTTTCCATCTTTGATTCTAAAAAATCCCACACTTTGCTCATACCCTTTTGCACCCAAACCTTTCACTTTTTTGATTTGCTCTTTTGAATGAAAACTTCCAAGTTCATTTTTGAGTTCAACAATATTTTTAGCTATTTTTTCACTTATCCCTGAAACATACGACAAGAGTTTGTAAGAAGCGGAGTTTATATCAACTCCAACTTTATTTACAATAGAGACCGTCGTATCGATTAACTTTTTTTCTAATTTTTTTTGATTTGGATAATTGAATGTAAACGGTAATCTCATAATTCTACTGACATCGGTTGCGGATTTATCTCCGCCGATGTTTTCTACAAGATATTTGTTAACTTTTTCAGTATCCTCAAGATTAAGCTCTCTATCATTTCTAAAATAAACACCAATACCGTTACCGCTATCGATAATGAAATCTGCTTTATCTTTTAAACTATCAGCTACTTCAAGTACTTTTTTTCTAGCTTTAGTGTACCACTCTAAATCATGTTTATCTATAGATAAAACATCTGATGGGTCAACATCCAAATGGTAGTAATCAGATTTTAAAATATCTTTTTTTGATGCCTTTTTTTTAACACCATTTTTTGTAGGATTTACTGAAAAATATATGTTATATCCTTTCTCGTTGAAACTGTATACCCAATCGATAGCTGAATCCACATCATTAACAAAACTTCTCGTTTTAATAATGGAATCTGGTTTGATTGCACTTAACAATAATTCATTTCTATTCAGGACATCTCTCAAAAATGACTTTAGATTATTTTTTTCTAATTTTGAAATTGTATTCATGCTAACTCCTTTACATTTTCTACAGGTGAAATTAAATTATTTATCTCATCTATTTTAAAAACAGTCACATTTCTTGACAACTTAATCGGATTTAATTTTCCTTCTTTAGCATATAGCCATACTGTTGATAAACCTATCCCTAAATATTTAGAGACTTCTTTTGCTCTATAAAATGTTT
>CALMBI010000075.1 GCA_937860115.1 uncultured Arcobacter sp.
GTAAATTCTCTTATTTTATTGTTATCACCAATAATAAGTTCAACATCTTCCCCATGAAATTTTAGATCTTGTGGAATGCTTCCAAGTGTTGCATGAGAGAATATCTCATTATTTTTCCCAATTGTAGTTTTCCCTTCAATTAAAGTATGGCTTCCAATAGTAGTTCCATCACCAATTGATACACCATTTTTTAAAATTGTATAAGCACCAATTGTGATATTATCACCTAAAATAACCCCATCTTCAATGATAGCAGTTGGATGAATAGTATTCATACTTAACTACTTGTCCATAACCATTGCTTTAAGTTCAGCTTCACTTACTAATACATCATTTACATAAGCTTTTCCATCTAAAACAATAAGATTTTTTCTTAATTTTAAGATCTCAATTCTATACTCTAATTGATCACCTGGTCTTACTGGACTTCTAAATTTTGCATTGTCAATACTCATAAAGTAGATCACTTTCCCTTCAAGCTCTTCATCACTAAATCCTGCACTTTTAAGTGCTAAAATCCCACCTGCTTGTGCCATCCCTTCTAAAATCATAACACCTGGATAGATTGGATGTCCAGGAAAATGTCCTTGAAAAGCTGGTTCACTAATTGAAACATTTTTATATGCTACAATATCTTTTCCTAGTTCCATACTTGTAACTCTATCTACAAGTAAAAATGGGTATCTATGTGGTAATATTTTTTGAATCTCAATGATATCTAACATCTAATTATCTCCTCTAATTTGTATCTATTTATATCTTCTATAAGTGTTTTACACACTAAAAATGTCTTTTATTTTAACTGAAAATCGTTTAAAACTAAGCTAGTTCGTTATAAAGAGTATCTCTTTCAATTGGTTCAAATCCACTATTTTTTATAAGTTCTATAAACTCATTTTGCTTCATTCCATTTGCACTTTGTGCACCTGCTGCACTATTGATCGATTCTTTTTCAATTGTCCCATCAAGGTCATTTGCCCCAAATTCCTGAGCAATAAGGGCAAGTTTGATACTTGAAGTAACCCAATAGGCTTTTAGATTTGGAATATTATCTAATAGTATTCTTGCGATTGCAAAGGTTTTTAATATCTCATTTGCAGTAGGAAAATCAGTAACCTTTAAAAAATTATTCTCTTTTTGATACACAAGTGGGATAAAAGCATTGAATCCTGCAGTTTGGTCTTGAAGATCTCGAAGTCTAAGCATATGATCAATTCTATGTTCTCTACTTTCAATATGACCAAAAAGCATCGTTGCATTTGATTTTCTACCTTTTTGATGCCATAGTTTATGGATTTCAAGCCACTGATCAGAACTTACTTTTCCTCCACAAACTCTTTTTCTCACAGCTTCATCAAAGATTTCAGCTCCACCACCTGGCATAGAATCAACGCCATAAGCTATCATCATATCGATTATCTCTTCATAAGTTTTATTGTACTCAGTGGCTAAAAAGTGGATCTCTGCTGCAGTGAGAGCTTTTACATGAATCTCTGGATAATTCTGTTTGATTTTTTGGAAAATTTCAAGATACCATTCAAGTCCTGTATTTGGATTATGAGCTGAGACTATATGCACCTCTTTGATCCCATTTTTTACACTGTTTTCTACAGTATTTAAAATCTCTTCATGAGTCATCGTGTATTGATTAGGATTTTTTCTACTTGCACTATATGCACAAAACTGGCATACATCTTTACAAATATTTGTTGGATTGATATGTCTATTTACGTTATAGTAAGTTTTTCTTCCAAATCTATTTTCTCTGATTTTAGAAGCATATTTTCCTAAAGTTATAAGATCAAGATCATAAAGAGCAACTCCATCTTCATAAGAAAGTCGCATACCATTTTCTAATTTTTCAAGTAAAGTCATAATTTATCCTAAAGATTGAGCCATTTTTTGGCTACATTTTTTAAATTATCTGGGTTAGAAGATGCAAAAAATGAAATTTTTGTTTCATGAGTTGATGTAAGATTGTATTGCTCTTTGAGAACTTTTACAATTGCATCGCCACTATGAATAGTTTTAACTCCATTTAAAAAGTTACTTATCTCAGTTTCAATAAGTGGAAAATGGGTACACCCAAGGATAACAACATCTGTACTTTTAACATCTTTAAAATAGATTTTCATTGCTTCAGTGAGTAGATCACCACTAAAAATCCCCTCTTCAACAATAGGTACAAAAAGGGGAGTAGGGATAGAGGTGATATTTTCATATCCAAGTTCTCTCAAATGGTGGTCATAAAGATTTGAGTTGACTGTAGCACTTGTTCCTATAACTAAGATTTTACTTTGTTTATCTTCTGTGCTATTTTTTAATGCCATTACACCAGAATCAATCACACCAACAACTGGAATCGTGGTATTTTTTTGAAGTTCATCAATTGCATAAGCACTGACGCTATTGCAAGCAACTATAAGCATATCTATATCAAAGTTTTTAAAAAACTCTAATGCCTCAAGAGAATAACTTATAATAGTATTTTTATCTTTTGGACCATAAGGAACTCTTGCTGTGTCCCCATAGTAGATAATCTCATCAAATAATTTTTCTTCTAAGATAGATTTAACAACTGTTAAACCACCAATTCCACTATCAAATACACCAGCTTTCATTTTAGTTATCCTATTTTTTAGGCATTCATTGAGAGTAAAAACTCTACATTTGAATTTGTTTTTTCCATTTTTGAGTATAAGAATTTAAGTGACTCTACTTCATCCATCTCAGCCATAGCATTTCGTAAAATCCAAATTTTTTGTAACTCTTCAGGATGTAAAAGAAGTTCCTCTTTTCTAGTTCCTGATTTGACAACATTAAATGCAGGATAAACTCTTCTATCCGCTGCTTTTCTACTAAGAACAACTTCAGAGTTTCCAGTTCCTTTAAACTCTTCAAAGATAACTTCATCCATTTTAGAACCAGTATCAACTAAAGCAGTTGCAATAATAGTCAAACTTCCACCCTCTTCAATATTTCTAGCTGCTCCAAAAAATCTTTTTGGTTTATGAAGAGCATTTGCATCAACCCCACCTGAAAGAACTTTTCCGCTACTTGGAGTCGTTGTATTGTAAGCACGTGCAAGTCTAGTGATAGAGTCAAGCAAGATAACAACATCTTTTTTCATCTCTACCATTCTTTTAGCTTTTTCGATGACAAGTTCAGCTACTTTTACATGGTTTTGAGCAGGAAGATCAAATGTTGAACTATA
>CALMBI010000076.1 GCA_937860115.1 uncultured Arcobacter sp.
TCTTGCAGCTTCACTTACAAGATAACTTGTCTTTGGCATACCTGTTGGATGAAACTGTACAAACTCCATATCTTTTAGATTTAATCCAGCTCGAAGTGCAATTGCAAGCATATCACCCGTATAGTCACTCGCATTTGTAGAAAATCCTCTATAGATCCCAGCATATCCTCCACCTGCAAGGACAACTGCTTTAGCTGGATATACAACAATAGAACTATCGATTCTTCGGATACTCACAACTCCACTTATATTTTTGCCAAGCTTTGTGAGGTTTAAGACAAAATTGTTGACTATTAACTCCACTCCTACATTTTTTGCTTTTTTGATGAGTGTTGCTGTTATTGCGCTTCCTGTTTTATCCCCAACATAGCAAGTCCGTTTGCTACTTCCACCACCAAAACTTCTTTGTGAGAGTGAACCATCTTCATTTTGATCAAATTCCACTCCATAAGAGATAAGTTTTTTTATGATTCTTCCACCATTTTTACACATATATACAATTGATTTAGGTTCTCCCAAACCTTTACCACCATCAATTGTATCTTTAATATGTTTTCGTATCTCATCATGATTTGTCTCATCTAATACAGCATTTATCCCACCACTTGCAAGACTACTATTTGATTTAAAGATATTTCCTTTTGTGATAAGTGCTACTTTGTTAGTAGATGTTTTCGCTTCAATCGCAGCCATAAGTCCAGCAATTCCACCACCTACAACTATCACATCATAAATCATCTGTTACAACTTATACAAAAGGTCGTATTTTGCTTTTGGTACTACCTTTACCTTGGCAATTTCACAATTTTCTTTGATATGTTTTGGGACGATTGAACCAAAAAGACTACTCACTATTGTAGGAGTAGATCGAACAAATTGAAGCGCTAGTCCAACATCATCTTTAATAGTCATAGTATCATCAAGTATCACACCAACCTCCGCACTAAATGGCTTTTGAAAAAGCTTTCTTTGCAAAAGAGAAGATGAGCTAATGACACCGATTTTAAGGCGATATGCAGCTTGTAAGATTGTACATTCCTCCCCTTTTACTTTTTGAGTAGGGAGTGTATATGGGGCAGTTTTTGCCATATTAAAAGGGAGTTGAATATATTGAAATCTATGATTCTCTCCACCTACTTTTTTTGCACACTCTACTAATTTTTCTAAAGAGAGTAACTCATCAGTTCTATCACTTATAAAACCATTCCAAACAGCCACTCCATAATATTTCAAAAGTCCCTCATCT
>CALMBI010000077.1 GCA_937860115.1 uncultured Arcobacter sp.
AGTAAAAAAATAAGATATCTTTAAGCAACTATTTAATTTATTTTAAGTACTATTGCGAAAATTTTTTAATCAATAGATTATACAAAAGGGAATAATATGGCAAGAAGATGTATGATATCTGGAAAAGGTCCAATGGTTGGAAACAATGTAAGTCACGCTAAAAACAAAACAAAAAGAAGATTTTTACCAAATCTTAGAACTGTTAGAATTCAACTTGAAGATGGAACTTCTACAAAAGTTAGAATCTGTGCAAAAGAATTAAGAACTCTTAAAAAAAGTTCGTAATCTAAACTGACCGTGAGAAAAGGTGTATTGCTTTGCAATACACCTTTTTTTATTGGCAAAAATGTAACTATTTTAAGATACAATCGAAAAATTCTAAAAAGGAGAAAGTAATGTTTAGTATATTTCCAATAAAAGGATATATAAGTGATATTGATGGGTTTTATTGTGATGGGATCCATGCTGGACTCAAAGCAAATAATAAACTCGATATCGGATTTATTTATAGTGATACAATGTGTAGTGCAGATGCCATTTTTACAAAAAATAAGTTTCAAGCTGCACCACTCAAACATTTTTTAAATAAAGGTAACGATACAAACTCAAACTTTGTATTAATTAATGCAAGAAATGCAAATGCTATGACTGGAAAAGCAGGAATCGATGATATCAATGAACTTTTTGAAGAGTTAGAAAAAACTCTATCTAATATCAAAAATCCAATCATGAGTAGTACCGGTGTAATTGGTGTAAGACTTCCAAGAGAAAAAATTTTAGCGGGTGCTAAAACTTTTGATCTTTCAAAAAGAAACGGAGAAAATCTATCTCATGCTATTATGACAACAGATGCTTATCCAAAAAGTTGTCTCTATGAAGTAAAACTAGAAGATGGTGCTACATTTAAAATTGGAGCAGTAGCAAAAGGTGCTGGGATGATCAATCCAAATTTAGCAACAATGCTTTGTTTTATCTGTACAGATGCTGCTGTACCTCAAAAAGACATTAAAGAGCTCCTTACAATAAATGCACACACAACGTTTAATGCTATCAGTGTTGATGGGGACACTTCAACAAACGATACTGTTTTAGTTTTAGCAAACCAAAAAGCAGGTTGTTATGATAAAAAAGCATTTGGAGAAGCTTTAAGACTTGTTATGAATGATATGGCGATGTTGATGGTAGCAGATGGCGAAGGAGCAAAAAAAGCAGTAGGGTTTGAAGTGATTGGAGCTAGTAGCGATAGTGAAGCAGAATTGATTGCGAAAAATCTTTCAAATTCACTGTTAGTAAAAACTGCTCTTTTTGGTGAAGATCCAAACTGGGGACGAATCGCTTCAACAATTGGAGCAAGTGGAGCTGAATGTAACGAAACTACACTTACAATTAGTTTTGAAAATATCTTGGTGTACAACAAAGGTGAAATATATTTTGATAAAGAAGTAGAGACAAAAGCAGCAGCAATTCTTCAAAAAGATTCTTTTAGAGTGATTTGTGATCTTGGTCTTGGAGATGGTAAATTCACTGCATTTGGATGTGATCTTGGATATGAATATGTTAAAATCAATGCTGATTATAGAACCTAAAGCAACTATTAGCTAAAATGCCAAAAATTTATTAAAAGGATGAGATATGTTTCACGAATATAGAGATTTAGTAACAGAACTAAAAACTTCAAATGCACACTTCAGAAAAATTTTTGATGAGCACAATGATTTACATGATCAATTAGAAAAAGCAGAAGCAGGTGGAATGGATCATATTGATCACTTAGAGATCGAAAGAATGAAAAAAGCTAAGCTAAAACTAAAAGATGAAGCTTATGCAATGATTATTGATTATAAACACTCTAAACAATAATTCGTAACGAAATTTAATTAAAAGGTTAAGATGGATTCATCTTAACCTTTTTTTTGGGTTTTTTAGATAAACTCCAACAAATTTTTTTAAAAAAGTTTCTCGCGAAAGGTAAATAAAATGGATAATCTTTTCCAATCACAAGATATTAGAGATATCAAAATTGAAGATTCAGTAAAAGCTTCATATCTTGATTACTCGATGAGTGTAATCATAGGAAGAGCACTTCCTGATTCTAGAGATGGTTTAAAACCAGTTCACAGAAGAATTCTTTATGCAATGAATGAACTCAATTTGAGTGCTAGAGCTCCATATAAAAAATCTGCAAGAATTGTAGGGGATGTAATCGGTAAATACCATCCACATGGGGATAGTTCTGTTTATGATGCACTTGTAAGAATGGCACAAGATTTCTCAATGAGAACTCCGCTTGTTGACGGACAAGGAAACTTTGGATCTGTTGATGGTGATAGTGCAGCAGCAATGAGGTATACAGAAGCTAGAATGACAAGAATCAGTGAAGATATCTTAAGAGATATCGATAAAGATACAGTCAACTTTGTTCCAACTTACGATGATGCAGGGAAAGAGCCATCAGTACTTCCTACAAGAATTCCATCACTTCTAATCAATGGTAGTGAAGGGATTGCTGTTGGTATGGCTACAAAAATTCCACCACACAATCCAGGTGAAGTGATGGAAGCCCTACTTCATTTAATCGATACTCCAAAAGCAACTGCAGAAGATCTTATGGAATTTATTCAAGGTCCTGATTTCCCAACTGGTGGTACAATCTTTGGTAGAAGAGGAATTGTTGATGCATATACAACAGGAAGAGGAAGAGTAAGAGTAAGAGCAAAACACCATATCGAGATAAAAAATAAAAAAGAGATCATTGTAATCGATGAACTTCCATATCAAGTTAATAAAGCAAGACTTGTCGAACAAATTGCAACTTTAGCAAAAGACAAAATGCTTGAAGGTGTTAGTGAAGTTAGAGATGAGTCTGATAGAGAAGGTATGCGAATCGTTATAGAACTTAAAAAAGAGGCTATGGCAGAGATTGTACTCAATAATCTATACAAAACAACTCCAATGCAAATCACATTTGGAACAATTCTTTTAGCAGTTCATAATAAAGAACCAAGAATATTTACATTACCAGAACTTTTAAATGTATTTTTAAATCATAGAAAGACAGTTATTATTAGAAGAACAATCTTTGATCTTGAAAAAGCAAAAGCAAGAGCGCATATCTTAGAGGGACTTAAAATAGCTCTTGATAATATTGATGAAGTGGTACAAATCATCAAATCAAGTCAAAATGATACTGATGCGAATGAGAAACTTCAGGCAAGATTTGGTCTAACAGAGATTCAAGCTAAAGCGATTCTAGATATGAGACTTGGAAGATTAACAGGTCTTCAAAGAGAGAAACTAGAAGAAGAACTTAGAATGCTTCTTGAGCTTATAGCAGAACTTGAATCGATCTTAAAATCAGAAGAGAAATTAAACACAATAATCAAAGATGAATTAACAGAAACAAAAGAAAAATACAATGATCCAAGAAGAACAGAGATAGAAGATAGCTATGATGATATAGATATCGAAGATCTTATTCCAAATGAACCTATGGTTGTAACTATCACTCATAATGGATATGTAAAAAGAGTTCCAATCAAATCGTACGAAATGCAAAGAAGAGGTGGTAAAGGTAAAATCGCTGTTACTACGCACGATGATGACTTTATAGAAAAATTCTTTGTGAGTAATACGCACGATACACTTATGTTTGTTACAAATATGGGTCAATTATACTGGCTAAAAGTATACAAAATCCCAGAAGGTAGTAGAACAGCTAAAGGAAAAGCAGTTGTCAATCTTATCAATTTAAGAGAAGATGAAAAAATCATGGCTATTATCCCAACTACTGATTTTGATGATAGTAAATCTTTAGCATTCTTTACAAAACAAGGTGTTGTAAAACGAACAGAACTCAGTGAATTTAGTAATATTAGAAGTAATGGAGTAAGAGCAATTGTTCTTGATGAAGGTGATGAAATCGTAACAGCTCAAATCACACTTCCTGAATCAAAATACTTAATGATTTTTACAGCTCTTGGACAAGTTATCAGATTTGAAACAGAAAAAACAAGAACACAAGGAAGATCAACTAGAGGAGTAAGAGGTATCAAGTTTAAAGACGATAGTGATTACGTAGTTGATGCTGAAGTTGTAGAAAATGAGGAACAAGAGCTCTTAACTGTAAGTGAAAACGGTGTTGGAAAACGAACAACAGTTGAAGAGTATAGAGTAACAAATAGAGCTGGAAGTGGTGTTATCTCTATGAAGCTTTCAGCAAAAACTGGAAAAACAGTTGTTGGAAATGTCTTAGTGGATGAAAACCAAGATCTTATGGCACTTACAAGCGTTGGAAAAATGATCAGAGTTGATATGCAAACGATCAGAAAAGCTGGTAGAAACACTAGTGGAGTCAATATCGTAGATGTTGATAAAGGTGATAGAGTTGTAAGTATTGCAAAATGTCCTAAAGAAAAAGAGGATGAATTAGATATTGAAGATGCAGAAAACTTAAGTTCTGGATCAAACGAATCAGGATCTATGGATACTACTCAACCTCAAACAGTTGTTTCAAAACCAGCAGGTGAAATTAATTTATTAAATATTAATGGAGATGAAGAAGAATGAAAAAATATAATGTTGCAGTAGTGGGTGCTACTGGTGCAGTTGGTGAAGAATTATTTAGAATTTTAGAAGAGATGAATTTTCCAGTTGGGAACCTTCTTCCACTTGCAAGTGCAAGAAGTGTTGGAACTAATATCGAATTTGCTGGGAAAGAGTATCCCGTATATGAACTTACTACAACAGTATTTGAAGAGCATGAAGTTGATATCGCATTTTTTAGTGCTGGTGGATCAATTTCAGCAGAATTTGCTAAATATGCTGTTGAAAGTGGTGCTGTTGTTATTGACAATACAAGTCACTTTAGAATGATGCCTGAAGTGCCACTTGTAGTACCTGAAGTAAATCCAGAAGATATTGCACTTTGGAGAGAGAGTGGAGTGATCGCAAATCCAAACTGTTCAACGATTCAAATGGTACAAGTTTTAAAAGCTCTTGATAGTGTATATCCTATTAAAAGAGTAGATGTAAGTACATATCAAGCGACAAGTGGAGCTGGAAAAAAAGGGATGGAAGAACTTGTTATGCAAATGCAAGATTTTTTTGCATTCAAATTAGATGAATCTGAAGCAAAAGCTTTCCCGCACCAAATAGCACTCAATGTTATCCCTCAAGTTGATAAAGCTATGCCAAGTGGTTTTACAAAAGAGGAAGAGAAGATGGTTTATGAAACACAAAAAATCATGCATAAACCGATGAAAATTGCGGCAACTTGTGTAAGAGTACCAGTTCTAAGAAGTCATAGTGAATCTGTAACAGTTACTTTTGAACATGATATCGATGTAGACGTTGATCTTTGTAGAGATGCTATTGCAAACTTTGAAAATGTTACAGTAATCGATGATCTTGCAAATAGCAAATACCCTATGCCAATTATAGCAACTGATACAGATTTAACATATGTTGGAAGAATTAGAAAAGATATTTATGATCAAAATGTATTGCATTTTTTCAATGTTGCAGATCAAGTAAGGGTTGGTGCAGCTACAAATGCTGTTAGAATTGGTTTAAAATGGATAGCTATGGAAGGAGATGAGTAAAATGATAGAAAAAATATTTGAAGGAAGCCTTTGGCAAACTAGATTTATAGTTATTTTGGCAGTTATTTTTGGTCTTGTTGGATCGGTTGTACTCTTTATAGTAGCATCTATGGATATCTATGGTGTTGCAGTTTATGCATTTGAAACAATTACAACAGGTGCCCATCCTGAACACTTTCATGAAGACATAGTTGCTGGAATCATTGGTGCAGTTGATCTTTATCTAATCGCTGTAGTTATGTTGATTTTCTCTTTTGGTATTTATGAATTATTTATATCCAAAATAGATGCAGCAGAAGAAGCTGGTAAAGATGAAGATCATGGAAGTACTATCTTAGCGATCCATTCACTAGATCAACTAAAAGATAAAATAGCAAAAGTTATTGTTATGGTACTTGTTGTTAGCTTTTTTCAAAAAGTATTACATACAACATTTGCAACACCTTTAGAGATGCTTTATTTTGCGTTATCTATCACTGCACTTGCAGTAGGACTTTACTTTTTAAGTAAAGTTGGACACCACCACTAAAAGGAACTATTATAATGAGTAAAATATTTGTTGACGCTTGTTTTGGAAAAGAGACACCTTATACACCTGTATGGATGATGAGACAAGCGGGAAGATACCTACCAGAGTATATGGCTGTAAGAGCTAAAGCGGGAAATTTTTTAAATCTTTGTCATAATCCAGAACTAGCAGCTGAAGTAACTATTCAACCGCTTGATATCGTTGGAGTAGATGCAGCAATCCTTTTTAGTGATATTTTAGTTATTCCAAATGAGATGGGGATGAAACTAGAGTTTTTAAAAGGTGAAGGTCCTGTATTTGATAAACCAGTAAAAACTGAGGAAGATATCGATGCTCTTATTGGCGGAGAAGAAGCTGCTAGTAAACTTACATATGTATATGAAACTATTCAACTTCTTAGAAAACAACTTGATGAGAGAGAAGACAATATCGCTCTAATAGGTTTTACAGGTGCACCTTGGACACTTGCAACATATATGATAGAAGGACAAGGGACAAAAACATACAATATTTGTAAAAAAATGATGTATAGTAATCCTACCCTTTTACATAAAATCCTTAGAAAAGTTACAGATGTTGTAAAACTTTATATGGAAAAACAAATCGAATCTGGTGTAGATGTTGTTCAAATTTTTGATAGTTGGGCAGCTGCAATTGAACCTAGTAAATATGATGAGTTTTCATGGAAATATATGGTTGAAATTGCTGAGTATCTAAAAGAAAAATATCCACATATCCCAGTCATTATGTTTCCAAAAGGAATTAGTGCCTTTATTGAAAGAGGTTTAGTCTATGGAAACTTTGATGTATTTGGTGTAGATTGGGGAACACCTATGGCTATGGCTAAAGAGAAACTTGGAGATAAATATATTCTTCAAGGAAATATGGAGCCTTGTAGATTGTATAGTAAAGAGCAAACTACAGCTTGTGTAGAGGCAATCCAAAATATTATGGGTGGGAAAAGACATATTTTCAATCTTGGACATGGGATTTTACCAGATGTTCCAGTTGAAAATGCAAAACACTTCGTAAGTGAATGTAAAAGGGTAAGTAAAAAATAATTTATGTTTTTTTATAGACTATCAAAGCAAGTGATATTTGTATCACTTGCTTTTTTGTTTTTAGGATGTGAAGATAAA
>CALMBI010000078.1 GCA_937860115.1 uncultured Arcobacter sp.
AAAGAGTTTTTAAAAGAAGCGAATACCTCTTCAATCATTTTATCTACAAGCAGTTTTATTGGTGAAGGAATCGATTTTTCACATCTTGATGCGATTGTGCTTACTATGCCGGTATCGTACTGGGGAAGAATTGTTCAATATCTTGGAAGAATCGGAAGAGATGGACAAGAGTGTATTGCGGTTGATTTTTTCGATGAAAACACCCCAATGTTAAGATCTAGTTTTCATAAACGCCAACGTGGATACAAAAAAATGGGATATGTGTCATTAGATGAGAAGGGATTATTTTAACTATCACTTCTCAAACTATCAATCAAAGTACTTCTTTTAACACCAAATGTTCTGCAAATAGCAGCTTTACTCATACCACTTGCCAAAGCTTCTTTGATGGCTTTTAATTTTTCATCATCGATAGCTTTTGGACGACCACCAGATTTACCTCTTAGTTTTGCCGATTCAAGTCCAGCTTTTACTCTTTGTTGGATTAAACTTCGTTCAAACTGAGCCAAAGCACCAAAGATATGAAAAAACAGTTCTCCACTTGCCGTTGTGGTGTCCATCCCCTCAGTAAGAGATACAAAAGCGATGTTTTTTTCTTTCAATGATGTGATAATTGAAATCAAATGAGCCAAACTTCTACCAAGTCGGTCAAGCTTCCAAACCACTAAAGTATCACCACTTTTTAAAAATTCTAATGCACGATTTAACCCCTCACGATTTTTAGAAGCACCAGATACAACATCAGCAAAAATATTTCTTTCATCAACTCCATACTTCAAAAGTGCATCTTTTTGCAAAGATGTCGTTTGCTCCTCTGTTGAAACTCTCATATAGCCAACTAACATACGAATAACCACCCTAAAATAGTTTTCGTATATATTCATAATCCGACATAGTTTTTCGTTTATTTTTTTTGAATATTTCGTGATGAAATACTTGATGTTTGGTAGATGTGTCGGAAAACAAATGTTTTTCGTACTGAAATTATGAATACCTATAAAGATATTTATAAAAGGAAGAAAACAATGAACGATATAAATCCAACTACAGGCTTACCGATGTCAGGTGGAGGAATTGATGTAAGTGGTACACCTTATGGTTCAAATAGTAGTGATAATGAAGATT
>CALMBI010000079.1 GCA_937860115.1 uncultured Arcobacter sp.
TTACAGTTTTATTTTTTATAGCAAGTGTTTTGATATCAAAGAATTTTTTATCAAATGAATATGCAAGTGGGTTAAATGGTTTTGTAGGGATTTTCCCGTATGTTTTTGTGATTGCTGGTTTGATTGATTCTAAAAAATCAGCAATTGCTAAATAGTTTGGAAGTACAATATAAGGATCTCTTTTTAGAGCATCATTGATAAGATAATCGATCCAAGGGATAGTAAATGAGACTTTTATTTTTTCTAAAATGATAAACTCATCATCTTTAGAGTATCCCCATTGAAAATCCTTCAATGTCATTCCAAGATATTTTTTTTCACCATTAAGATATGTTACCATAGTGATGTGATTTGTTTTAAGATCTTTTTTAAGATATTTGATCTTTATGTACTTTTTATCAAGTGCTGCATTCATACCATTGATAAGAGTTTTATCTATCGCTAAACTCGTGCTTTTATGTGTTACCTCTTTTGTTTTTGTGATAATTTTTTCTTTAATTTGATTTGCTTTTTGTTTTACGTTATAGATTGTATTGTCTATTCGTTCCGATAATGTTGGTTCACTTGCAAAAAGTGAAACACATAAAGAGAGTGATATGAAAAATATTTTATTCATTAATTGAGATCCTTTTAAAAATGATTTATTGAAGTAATTTTGAAAGATTTATTTTACCATAACCATAATAATTACTCTTTAATTTTTGAGTATTTATTACAGAATTCGCAAGTGTAGTATCTACAGTAAAATTATCATCAGTTGCCCAAATTGTAATTGCATCGTCATCTACAAGTTCTATTTTATAATTTCCATTTGGCAAAGTTGCACTGACAGTGCTAGTCCAAGTATTATTATCACTTGGAGTGACACTATATGGTCCATAGGTAGTATTAGTATCGTATGATGTAAGTTTGACTTTAAAAGTAGAAAGTTTATTGGTTCCATACATACCACTAATTGTTGGAGTTTGGGAATTTGAATTGATCATCTCATAAATATAAGGGGTGTTTTGCCCTATTGTATCTGTTGCACTTTGAAGTTTTTCTTGTATTTGAGCTCTTGTAAGGGTAGGATCTTTTTCTAAAAGTAACGCTATTGCTCCAGTTACAATAGGAGCAGCTGCAGAG
>CALMBI010000080.1 GCA_937860115.1 uncultured Arcobacter sp.
ATAAAATCAACTATAACATTAAAATCATTCACCTCTTCATCTTCTAAAAGTTCCAAAACAAGTCGTGGAGCAATATCAGAATTCATAGTGATAATCGTTATAATCTTATTTCTTAGTTCAACATCTTCAATATCCAAAGTTGAAAGATTGATCGAGATCTCTTTATCTGTTTCTCGCAATTTATTTAAAGAATTACTTACAATTGCTTCTGTTATTTGATGATAATATTTTCCATTTTTTGCAATCTCCAAAAAGAAAAATGGAGAAAGCACCTTTCCATCATCTTTTTTGAGTCTCACTAAAGACTCATATTTTTCAATTTTATTTGTTTGTGCATTGATGATTGGTTGAAAATACGATTTAATATTATCTGCTTCGATTGCTTTTTTAATCATATTGATAGTATGCAAATTTTGTTTTGCTTTTTCTTTTTCTTGCAATGTAAAACTATCAGCATACATAAACTCTTTCTTCAACTGGATCGCTTTTTTTAAACCAATCAACACATCCTCATAAATAAACTCTTGTCTATTTCCATAACTTAAAATAACACTCAAATCATACTCGTATGTTCCAAATTTCAACACACCATCTTTGATATTTTGCTGAAATTTTTTGAGTTGCATTACCGTTGATTCGCTGATAATTGTACTCTCTTCAAGATCTTTTACCATTGCAAAAATCCCATTTTCCAATGTATAAACTCTTGGGAAAACACATCCAACAGGACAATAATCTAAAAGATTCATAGCAAATTTTTTTTCAATTATTGAGGTGATCTCTTTTCCGTAAAAACTCTCTAAATTTTCATATCCTTCAATTTGAAGCATCACTAGGAGTGGATTTTTGATTTTATTCAGCTCATCAGACAAAAGTCGTTTTGCATTGATCATATCACTTACATCATATCGTAAAGCAATATATTCAATAATCTCACCATTTTGATTTAAGATTGGGCTAACGATTGCATCTACATAATAAGCACTTCCATCTTTTCTTTTATTTTTTACTTGTCCAAGCCAAGTTTGCTTTTTATTTTCGATCGTATCCCACATAGTAGCAAAAACAGAAGATTCCATATCTTCATGCCGAACAATAGAGTGTGGTTTACCAATCAATTCCTCTTTTGTGTAACCAGAAATCTCACAAAACTTTTCATTTACAAAAGTAATGATCCCTTTTGTATCTGCTTTTGACACAATGATATTATCATCAATAAGATTCTTATATTGCTGAAGTATGACAAGTTCGTTATTAAAAGCCATTGCAATCCTTTATTTTAGAGAGGTCGATTTTAGTACATTAGTACTTTATTTTTGATAAAATATTTTATGAAAAAAATTTACCAAGTATTTTTAAACAATGCAGTTGAAGCAAATA
>CALMBI010000081.1 GCA_937860115.1 uncultured Arcobacter sp.
TAAAAGTTCACAATATTTTTGTAACATCTCTATCGTATTCTCTTTTATAAACTTTTTAACACCTGATTCTTCATACTCACTAGGTGTATTCAAGATACCCTCAATACTTGATTGTAGTTCTAAAATTGTATTAGCTCTCTCTTTACAAAGGTCAAGAATCATCTCTTTTTTGTCATGCCCAACTAAGTGAAAATCAAAAAATTCTAACTCTTTTGCTAATCTTTCATTTGAAATATTTTTAATATAATGTGCATTTAACCAATTTAATTTTTCACTATTGTATGCAGATGCTGATTTATTTATATTGTTTGGATCAAATAATTCTAACATCTCATCAATACTAAAAATCTCTTGATCGCCATTTGACCATCCTAGTCTTACAAGAAAATTGAGTAGTGCTTCAGGAAGATATCCTAATCGTTTATATTCCATCACATCCATTGCACCATCTCGTTTTGATAGTTTTTTCCCTTGTGGATTATTTATCATTGGAATATGGTAAAACTTTGGAACATCAAATCCTAAAGCATTGTAAACTACAATTTGTTTTGGTGTATTTGAAAGATGGTCATCGCCTCTTATTACATCTGTTATCCCCATAAGATGATCATCAATTGCCACAACAAAATTATATGTTGGCATCCCATTTCCTCTCGCGATTACAAAGTCATCAACTTGATTTGCATCAAATTTCATTGCACCTTTCACACCATCATTAAATTCAATTCTTCCATCTGTTGGTGCTTTTATTCTAATTACTGGTTCAACATCAAATGGTACCTGCGGAAGAACTTTACCATCTTCTGGTCTCCAAGTTGCATCATATCTTGGTGTTTCTTTTGCAGCTTCTTGTTTGTCTCTTAAAGCTTGTAATTCTTCTTTAGACATATAGCATTTATATGCATTACCACTCTCTAATAACTTATCAATATACACTTTATAAATATCTGTTCGTTTTGATTGATATTCGATCACACAGTCACTTGGCATTCCTACCCATTCAAAAGCTTCTAATATAGCTTTGACAGCATCTTCACTATTTCTTGCCATATCTGTATCTTCAATTCGTAATTTAAATTCTCCACCTGTTTTTTTTGCCCATAGATAACTATAAAGAGCTGTTCTGAGCCCTCCAATATGTAGGTATCCTGTTGGACTTGGTGCAAATCTTGTTATTGCCATTTTATTTATCCTTTTTATCTTTATTTAATTCATCTTGATTCATTTTGATAAAGAAAAATACTCCACCAAATCCAACAGCTAGTGTAAAAATAGCTAATATTGCATCAAGTATTCCCATTTGTTTTCTCCTTTAATTGCCCACATGCGGCACTAATATCAAGACCTTTTGACTCTCTTATTGTGCAGAGTAACCCTTTATTTATCAATCTTTCTTGGAATTTTACCATATTGTTTCTTGATGGTCTTTCGTATGGTGTATTTGGATAAGGGTTAAAATATATCAAGTTGACCTTTGCTTGTATTCCAGATAATAATTTGATAAGTTTGTCTGCACTTTTAATATCATCATTTTTATCTTTAATTACTAAATACTCAAACATTATTTTTTTTCTTGTATCAACAGGAAACTCTTTAACTGCTTCTATTATAGATTTAATATTATATGCTTTATTCATCGGAATTAGTTCTGTTCTTAACTCATCATCCACTGCATGTAGAGATATCGCAAGCTGAACACCTAAATCAAGTTTTGCTAATTTGTTAATTTTATCACTTATCCCACTTGTTGAAATTGTTTGCCTTCGCGTACTAATAGCAAGCCCATCTAAATCACTTATAATTTTAATTGCTTGAATAAGATTATCATAATTATCAAGTGGCTCACCCATTCCCATATAAACAATATTAACTGATTTATTTTCTGGAATATTATTTAATTTTTTCAGATATTTTATTTGTGCAACAATTTCTCCTGTTGTAAGATTTCGTGTAAACCCACCTTTTGCTGTCAAACAAAAACTGCACCCTACTTTACACCCAACTTGTGATGAAATACAAAAAGTATATTTACCACCTTGTTCAATATTTCCATCTTCATCTTTGATTTCATCTTTCATAAGTAAAAAAACTGCTTCTACTGTATGCCCACCATTTAATTCAAAAAGATATTTTATTGTTCCATCAGTACTCTTTTCTTCTCTTATAATTTTACAAATCTCAATTGGACATTTTTTTGATAATTCTTCTTTCAGCTCTTTTGGAAGATTTTTCATTTCATCATATGTAGTTGCATATTTTTTGTAAAGCCAATTATAAATCTGTTTTGCTCTAAAAGATGGCTTGATGATTTGTTGTAGTTCTTCTAAAGTATAATCATATATTGTTTTAATATTTAATCCTTTCGTTCCATGTGGAACAATTTTATTTTTTTAAAATTAATTTTTTATTTTCCAAATATTGAGTTAATTTTTGAAGTGCTTCTTTATGATTATTTATAAAATCATTATGTGCATTTTGATCTGTATAATTTGTAACTACAAAAATACCCGCCATTGGAATCTCAAATTCTTTTGCAATAGTACATAAAGAAAAGAACTCCATATTTTCGAGACCTATTCCATAATCTCTAAATTGCTTAGATAAAGTAAAATCTGTAGTTATATAATTTGAACTGTTTACTATGGTTTGATCTTTAAAAGTTGCATTTTGTGTTTTAATCACATTATCAATCGGCGTATAACTTTTATCTTCTAAAAAAGAAAGTTCAACATTCGCTCCACTACTACTCTCTACAATGTCAAATATTTTATACTCCCCATAACTTCCAGCACTACCAATAAATATCAAATAGTCAGGTTTATCAAACAAACAAAGTCTTGTAAGATTTATAGCACTATTTATAAGACCTATACCTATTGGTGTTGCAAAAGGAAATGTTTCCATATCTCCTGCACAAACTATCATTATTTTGTCCCAATTGCAATAAAAACATCAAATGATTTTTCAGGTTTTCCTATAGAATGAAGTTTTTCAATTATAATGTCGTTCAATCCAGCTCTTTTGTAAGCATTTAAAATATCTTCTTCATGAAAACCGAAATGAACTACATCTGTATTGTCACTATGAAATGTACCATCCTCTTTATACAAATCTGCGATAAACAATTTTCCACCCTCTTTTAAAGAATGTGTTAATTTATTTACAAAAGAATTTATATCATCAATATGATGCATTGTCATATTCGTAACAACAATATCGTACTTATTTGAAGGTAAATCTTCTTTATTTATATTATGAATATATCCACAGATATTTCCCATTCCAATATTTTTCGCTTTTTCATTATAGACATCGATCATACCTTTTGAGTAATCAAGTCCTTCAACAAATTCTACATCATTTGCAAATCCAAATGATACTAAACCACTTCCACATCCATAGTCAAGTACTTTAAAGCTCTTGATATCATCCTTTAAATACTCTTTAATCTTATCAACAAAAACCATAGCACCAGCTACTCTTTCTGGTTTAGTATCCCATGCTTGTGCTAAATCATCAAATCTACTCATATTATAACCTCACAGGAATATTATTTTTATTTAAATATCTTTTTAGATCCATTATATCTATCTCTTTAAAATGAAAAATAGAAGCTGCAAGTGCAGCTTCAGCACCGCCTATCGTAAATGCATCCTTAATATGCTCCATAGTTCCTGCCCCACCACTTGCAATCACTGGAATATCAACTGCACTGCTTATTTGCTTTGTAACATTTAATTCAAAACCCGTTTTAGCACCATCTGTATCCATGGAAGTAAGTAATATTTCTCCAGCGCCTCTATTATAAACCTCTTTTGCCCAAGTAACTGCATCAAGTCCCGTATCTTCTCTGCCACCTTTTACAAATACATGATAACTTCCATCAGCAACTTTTTTTACATCGATAGCCACAACTATACACTGACTTCCAAATCTTTTTGCACCTTCATTTATAAAATTTGGATTTACTACAGCACTTGAATTTATACTCACTTTGTCACATCCAACATTTAATAGATTGTAAATATCTTCAAGTTTTCGAATACCTCCACCAACTGTTAAGGGTATAAAAACTTCACGAGCTACTTTTTTTACTACATCTACAATAGTATCTCGACCCTCATGACTTGCACCAATATCTAAAAATGTGATCTCATCAGCACCTTCAATATTGTATCTTTTAGCAACTTCAACTGGATCTCCTGCATCTCTTAGTCCTAAAAAATTTACACCTTTAACAACTCTTCCATTATCTACATCAAGACAAGGGATAATCCGTTTTGCAAAATAATTCATCGTTTTTCCCATAATTTTTATCTATTTTATCGAAACTTGCTATTGATTCAGATTAAATTTAAGCCTTAAAGGATAATAGATTGGATAAAATTTTTTTATGATAGTATATGGTAAACAAATTGTATTTTATATAGTAGAGAATCATCCAAAAATGATAAAACAAATCTTTCTAACTAAAGAATTAGATAAAAAGTTATTCAAAAAATTTATGGATGTTGGTGTCAAAATTATTAGACCAGATGAAAAAAAAGCACAGAGTTTAGCTCGTGGTGGAAATCATCAAGGTTTTTTATTAGAGATTGATGAATATTATTATGAAGATTTAAATAATCTTAAGAAAAAAGATTTTTTAGTTGTCCTTGATGGATTAACAGATATCGGTAATATTGGAGCCATTGCTAGAACCTGCTATGCGCTTGGTGTAGATGGAATGATTATTTGTGGTATCAAAAATCTTGATATGGCACCTGTAATTAGAACAAGTAGTGGTACTGCACTTGATCTAGCAATTACTACTGTACAAAACAGTAGTGATTTGGCCAATGAATTAAAGCAACTTAAATTTACACTAGCTGGTGCTGATGCAGATGGTTATGATATCAAAACGATTGAAAAATCTAAAGGTCAAAAAATTGCTTTATTTTTGGGCAATGAAGGTGCTGGATTATCAGGTAAATTACAAAAAAAATTAGATATTAAACTCTCAATAAAAATGGAACATGATTTTGATAGCTTAAATGTTTCAGTTGCAGCAGGGATTTTAATACACTCATTGATATAAAAAATGTTTAATAAAAAGTTAATTGTTTTATTTATAGGAAGTTTTCTTTCTTTAAATGCAACAATACTTGAAGATAAGATCATTAATATAGTCGATCAAGAACAAGTTGATAAATACAGAAATTTAGTTGATGATATTTTAAACACTAAAAATATTATCCAAGATGATAAATCAATTGATTATCAAGTACTATTAATGAGTCTTAAAGAAAAAGGATTATTAAATACAGGCTTGAATCAGCAAATTGTTATCAGTATAACTTTTAACATTTTAAATGGAAATAAAAAAGGTTTTAAAATTATTAAAGAGATTTTATCTGATATCGG
>CALMBI010000082.1 GCA_937860115.1 uncultured Arcobacter sp.
TCTACACTCTTTCCCTACACGACGCTCTTCCGATCTATTTTAATTTCATCATTATCATCTTCAGTAAAAATAACTATGGGTGCTAGTATTTTGCTTTCTTCCATCACACACTCACAACTTCATCAATACCATTTTGTTTGAGTATCGCCAAAGCATTCGTTTTCACTACACTATCCTTAAAGCTACTATCTTTAAAAACTACTCTCATACTTTCTAATCCATAATCGTTCGTAAATCGTTTTTTTAGTTCAGCTATTTTTTCAACAGTATCAGTATCTATATCATTATCCAAACAACAAACAAGTGAACCAAAGCCTATTGCTTGAATCTTTTTATTATTGATATTTAATTCTTCTATTGGTAAAGTTAAATCAAGTCCATATTTTAAAAGTATCTCATAAACTAAATCGTTTTCATTTCTATCAGATTTGATATTTTCTACTGATTCTAAAAGATTTGTTTCAAGGTTTTCAAAATCACTATCCCACGATTTGATATTTGAACTATCAAGTTTTAAAACTTTAAATCCAATATCCAAATCTTCTTTTCCACTTTCAGTTTTTACTTTTTCACCAGCTCTTCTGATTCTCTCTTTTCCTATTTCGCAAATATTTTTATATCCAGCTTTGAAGCTTTCACTTTTTTCATCAGTGGTTTCAGGAAGTTGTACACAAATAAACTTTCTATTTCCATCATCTTCACTATTTAGTTTCATAACTGCATGAGCTGTTGTTGCTGAACCACTGAAAAAGTCTAGGATAATGTCGTTTACTTCGGTAGTGTGAAATATTAATCTATAAATAATTTCAATAGGTTTTACAGTCTCAAATCCATGTTTTTCAATTAAATTTGTAAGTTCTTTTTTACCACTTTCTGCTGTACCTAATTCTTTAGAAAAGAATCCCCAAAAAGGTTCAGTGGTTTCTGACCGTTCATCATCTGGTCTCATTTTTCGATAAGGTTTATTATTTCTTATTACAATATCATTTCTATCTTCAAACTCTGTAACTGTATCTTTACCTATTTTCCATTGTTTTCCAATCTCAGGTTCAATCCCTTTTATCGGAAATATCATTGTGGCTCTTCCTCTCATATCTTCTGAGTTCATTTGCTCAATGAGTGCATAACGAAATTCACCTTTTTCATCATTTTCTGAATATTCTTTTTGACCCTTTGATATTAAGTTAAATCTCATTTTAGGTCTCTTAGCATATACAAAAATACTTTCTACCTTTGGCTGTAATTTATTAAAAGAATCTTTTGTATTTTGAGACTTAGTCTTTGATTCCCATCCAATAGTACCAACAAAATTATCCTCTCCAAATATTTCATCACAAAGTTTTCTAAGATTTGCCACTTCATTATCATCAATAGATATAAAAATAACTCCATGATCTTTTAATAGATTTCTAGCTAATTTTAGTCTTGGATACATCATATTTAACCAATCACTATGGTATCTTCCGCTTGTTTCACTATTTGTACTTAGCTTATTTCCATCACTATCTACTTGACCTGTGATTTGCATGTAGTTTTTGATGTTATCTCTAAAGTTATCTTTGTAAACAAAATCTTTACCAGTATTGTATGGTGGGTCTATGTATATCATCTTTACTTTTTTGTGATATGACTTTTGAAGAAGTTTTAATACTTCTAAATTATCTCCCTCTATGTAAAGATTGCCTGTTGTATCCCAATCTTTTGATTCATCTTTACAAGGTCTGAGTGTCCCCGTTGATGGTGTAAGAGCAATACGCTTTGCTTCACTTTTACCATTCCAAGTGAAGTTGTATCTTTCATTTTCATCTTCTTTGAAATTTCCTAACTCCTCTTCAAGTTTTGAAAAATCAATTTTACCCTCACTAAAAATTTCAGGAAATATCTCTTTGAGTTTTTCTATATTTTCGTTTATTATGTTTTTACTTTTACCATCTAGTTGTGTCATAGTCTGTTATCCTCTTGAAATTTTATGATTTATTTGATATAATGCTTTCACAATTCGCCTTCGGGCAGACCCACTTCGGTGGGGTCAATCAATCTCTTAAGTTTTATTACAATCTTGCTAAATTCTTCTTTTTTTACAGTTCCAATTTTACTTAAAAGCCTTTTTTTACTAAATACTTTTTGTTGCAGTATCATAGCAGAGCTATTGACTTGTGTATTTGATGTTTTTTCAATGTAACTTATCTTATGAAAATAGTCGTTGTTGTCTTTATTTGTAGTAGTTGTTGGCACACCGATAAATAAATCATGAGTAAGTTGTCTAATAATAATGACAGGTCTTACAAATTCATCACCCTTTCCATACTCTTCATTACCTATATTAAAGCCTATCTTAGTCCAATAAATCTCTCTTGGTTTAATTCCTAGCTTAAAATCTATTTGTTGGGTTTGTTTTTTTATCTCATTCCATTCATCGTATTTTTTCATTTACAACTTGCCTTTTAAACTTTTCAATCTATCATTCAAATTTTTTAGCTCCATATTCATATTTACTTTATCGTTAAAATTTGACTCTTTTTTTATTTTATTTTTGAGTTCATTTATCTTTTGTTCGATGCTTGTGATTTGAGCCAAAATCTCATTTGCATTTTTGCTTACTTCAACTTTGCCACTATATTTTGAAGCATTAAAGCTTATTATCTTATCTAAATAACTATTGTAAAAGCTATAAAAATCGATAAAAGATTGATTTTTGATATTGAGGCTTTGCATGAAGTGAAGTGTTAAATCATTTTGATTTTCAAGTGTTACCCAATCGCTAAAAAAACTCTCTTCATGGACTAGCTTTGTGGAG
>CALMBI010000083.1 GCA_937860115.1 uncultured Arcobacter sp.
TATTCTGCACTTTAATGATTCCTTTGAGACTTTCTGTTACTATTTTATAGCTCATATAAAGTCCTAATCCTGTCCCTTTTGATTGATGTTTTGTCGTAAAGTATGGTTCAAATATTCTATCAATCACATCATTTGGAATCCCACCAGCATTATCTTCTACAATTAAAATTACTTTTTCATCTATTCTTTCAAGTTGTATTTTTATCCATGGATCGTTAATTTTTCTCTCAAGAATGGCATCTTTTGAGTTATTTATTAGGTTAATGAGCACTTGTGAAAGCTCTCCTGGTTTGAGCATCCTTTTTGTTGATTTTGTATAGTCAACATTATTTTTCAATGTAATGTAATTATTTTTGAGTGTACTTGAAATGATTGAAATAGTATTTGATACCACCTCTTCAATTGAAATCATAACTTGCAAATCAGAATCTTTAAGAAAATTTCTAAATGTATCTATTGTATGTGATAGATAATCAGTTTGTTTCATAATATCACTCATATCAGTTAAAATTTCTTCTTTTGGGATCTCTATCTTCATCATATCTTTATATAAAATTGATGAGGCACATGCAGAAATAACACTCAAAGGTTGTCGCCATTGATGAGCGATATTTCCTATCATCTCCCCTAATGATGCATTTTTTGCTTGTCGAAGCATTTGTTGATCTTGTTCACGTATTTGAGATAGTTTCTCTTGAACATCTTTTTCAAGTTCTTGTTTGTATAAAACCTCTTTTGTGATATCTGTATGAAAACCTACAAATCGAATTGGTCTTAAGGATAGATCTCGTTGAACCTTTCCTCTCGATCGTATCCAAATCCAATTATCTTCTTTTGTTTTCATTCTAAAATCAACCATAAAAATATCTGATTTATTTTCAAAATAATCTTCAATCGCCTGTTTTACAAATCTTAGATCCTCTGGATGACTTAATCGTTCCCATTCACTAAAGTTATTTTCAATCTCATCATCTTTATACCCAAGTAATGCTTTCCATCTTGGTGAAAAAAAGACTTCATTGGTTATAAGGTTCCAGTCCCATAGCCCATCATTCGAACCATCAATTGCTAATTGGAACCTTTCTTTTTCATTTTGTAGTTCTGTAATATCATTAATAATAATAATTATAACACCATCAGTAATATTATCTTCATTAACATATTTCAAATAGTTTACTTT
>CALMBI010000084.1 GCA_937860115.1 uncultured Arcobacter sp.
CGATATTTTGAATAACCTCTATATATTTACTTTTTAGATTTGGACTTGCAAGCGTGACCACTTTATCAAAAAGGTTACTAAGTGTGATTTGCGTTTCTACTCTATCCCCTTTGATAAAATCTCTAAAATCATCAATTGTTTTTGAAAGATACATAGCTTGCTGTACAATTTCATCCATATTTTTAGGTAATTGAGAATCGTCAAATCTTCCAAGAGTATGCTTAAATGCTATTCCACTTGCAATAGTACTTATAATAGTAAGTGGTTGCCTCCATTGATGAGCAATATTACCTATCATCTCTCCAATAGCTATCATTTTAGTATTATGTAAGATCATTTCGTTTCTTTTTATGAGCTCTGTTATATCTTTTATAGAACTTATTATTTTTTGTTTATCTGGCATCAATGCAAACGATATATTAACTGTGATCAAATTGTTTCCTTGCGTGTAGCATGATTTTTCAAAATCTTTCACAAACCCTTTTTGGATAGTCTCCTCGATTGCTTTTTGTGCTCTTTGTTTGTCCTCTTCTATACTAAGTCCGATACAAGAGAGTTGTAACACCTCCTCTTTTGGCAATCCTATCAAATCAAGATACGCTTGATTACAATCTAAAAAATTTGATTCCAAATCTAAAATAGCCAAAGGATCTCTGGCACTATTAAAAATCGTTTCAAACTCCTCTTTTTGTTTTTGGATGAGAAGTTCATTTTCCTTTTCAGTTGTAATATCTCTTACAGATGCATAAAAATATTCTATCTCATTGATAGTGATTTTGGAAGCTAAAATAGAAGCCAGATAGGTTGAGCCATCTTTTCTTGTATGGATTCTTTCTAATAAAATAGGTTTTTCTCCTATCATTGAAGTAATATTTTGATACTCATCAAGATCTTTTATCCCCTTATCCCAATCAAAAACTGTAAGCCTCTTTAACTCTTTATCATCATATCTGAGTAATCTTTTTACCTCTTTACTATATTCGATCAAATCTCCTGTAATTGGTGACACAATAAATACACCCTCTGTCGCCAATTGAAGAAGATTTTGATATTTGTTTTTTGAAAGAATTATCTCTTGTGTTTGATTTGCGACAATATCTTCTAGATCCTCTTGATATTTTTGAAGTTCTAGTGTTTTATTT
>CALMBI010000085.1 GCA_937860115.1 uncultured Arcobacter sp.
ATAAAAAAGATAGACAAAGATAGCTCTAAAAAAATGCAAAATTTGAGTGTCAAAAAGTCGGTTTGATGTGTCATTTCTTGTGACAAAAAGATTTTCTTAAAGGGTAAATTTTGAGGAGTTATGAAAATTTAAAACCCTTTACTTATGGGCTTTATAGGGGTTTTTAGTAAAAGTTTCTTTTCTCGTAATAAACTCGTATCTTCATAACAATAATCCTTTCTCATTTATTAAAGCATATCCCATTTTTTTTGTATCCACGTTGGCGTTTATGAAAACTTGATCTTAACATTGGAGTGTTCTCATCGAAAAAATCAACCGCTATACACTCTTGTCCATCTCTTCCGATTCTTCCAAGATATTGAACTATCCTTCCCCAATATGAAACAGGCATAGTAAGGACAATAGCATCAAGATGTGAAAAATCGATTCCTTCTCCTATAAAACTGCTTCTAGATAAAATAATAGAAGATGTATTGGCTTCTTTTAAAAACTCTTTTTTCATTTTTGATTTTAATCCACCATGTACAAGAGTAGATTTTAAACCTTTGGCATCAAGTAAATGATAGAGAATATTTAAGTGTTCGATTCTCTCACTAAGCACTAAAATATTTCTGTCTTTTAATTTTTCTATTTCAGAGATAATCAGATTGTTTCTGTCATAATCTTCTACCATCTCATTTAAAATAAGTGCAAAATCATCACTGAGCGCTTCAAATGGTGAAACAACCGTTTTCAAAGTATGTATCTTTCTAATCTCTTTTTTTAATTCATAAGCAATATCTCCACACTGCATAAACATAATTGGATGCATACCATCTTGTCTTGCAGGTGTTGCACTTAATCCTAAAACATATTTACCTTTAAATTTTCTAAGAGGTATCTCAAATGAAACAGCAGGTATATGGTGCACTTCATCGATGATGATTTGTGAATACTCTTCAATAATTTTAGGTCTATTTTTTAATGACTGCAAAGTAGCTATATCTAAATTTGAGTTTAGCTTTTTCTTTCCATTGCCAAGTTTTCCAATAGCTTTAATATCAATTTGAAAATACTCACAAAGTCGCTCAACCCACTGATCAAGAAGATTGCTTTTGTTTACTAATATCAGTGTATTAACACCTCTCTTTTTGAGAACAGCTGCTGCAACTGCTGTTTTACCAAATCCAGGAGGTGCTATTAAAACCGAATAGTCTTGTAGGAGTATTTTTTCTAAAGC
>CALMBI010000086.1 GCA_937860115.1 uncultured Arcobacter sp.
TAAAACTCTTTCAGTGATCCCTTTTTGAAGACTATTTATCCCTTGTAAAAGTTCTTTAAATTGCCCACCTCTAAAAAGGTTTTCATTTACTTTATCCCTATAATCATTATTTTCATACTGCTTTAAAACTTTTGTAACTTCTGCAAGTGATCTATTGATATTTTTTACAGCTTCATTGATACTATAAGCGACATAGTTTAGTTTTTCATCTGTTGTTTTTTGAGTGATAAGATCATCTGTATATCCATCTGATAATTTTTCACATACAAGCATAATCTCTCCATATACTCTAAGATCTGCTTCTTTTTCTCTAGATATATTTTCACCAATTGAGATAAGTTTTTGAGCAATTTTTTGAAGATTACTATCTTTTACTTTCTTTGGATCCATTGCAAGTGTATTAAGATCACCTTTGAGATAATTATCAAACTGATCAAGCATCTCTAAGATTGCATTTGCGTCGTTAGTATTTGAAAAAAACATTAGTACTCCTCTTTTCGAAGTTGTTTATAAAGATCTTCAGCCCAAGCTATTTCAGCTTTTGTTGGCATTTTTCTAACGGAGATCAATCTATGTGATCCATCACTTTTTACAACAGGATACGCAGTAGCATTTACCCAATAATAATCACCATGTTTTGTTTTATTTTTTACTATTCCGTTCCATGTTTTTCCAGCTAGAACAGTATCCCATAGACCTTTAAATGCAATTTTAGGCATATCTGCATGTCTTACAATATTTTGTGGTTGACCGATCAGTTCCTCTTTTGTATATCCTGCAATTTTGCAACAATCGTTATTTGCATAGAGGATATTACCTTTCATATCTGTCTCAGATACAATCATGATAGATTTATCAAGTAATACTTCTTTTGACATAGAAAAATCCTTGTTTTGTAATAATGAGAGTATTATATCTTTATTAATTTTAAAATTTAGTTGAAATGAGAGCTATTTTGTAATAATTATGTAACAAAAAATTGAAAGAATTTAAAAGTAAAAGAGAAGATTTTTTTAAATTAAAAAATCTTATTAATAACTTCTTGAATTCTCTCTTTTTTAAGTGGTTTGAGCAGATAATTCGTAGCTCCACTTTGGATAGCTTTGATAACTTTTTCTTGTTCACCATGTGAAGTGATCATAA
>CALMBI010000087.1 GCA_937860115.1 uncultured Arcobacter sp.
CCTTCATGTCAATAAATTAATGCTTAGTAATTTTTAGGCATAAAAAAAGCCTTAGTTAAAGAGTCCGAAACTCGCTAACTAAGGCTATGTGGTGCGGACGGTAGGATACTGAAATCCATCAAACACCGTATTTGTGGGAAGTGTAGAGTTTTCAAACTTCCAACTAAAGTTTCCCATAAGTTTCTCATCAAAATCATTCATATGGAATACTATTCTTTAATACCTTAATCCATTCATCTCTTCATTACATTTTTACTATAAAGAACTCTATTTCCCACCCAAAAAATCTAAAATAGATTGGTATGTCAAACGAACTGCTAAAATTGGCAGTCAATAAATCATAAAAAGTTATATTTTGATTTTTGAACCTTAAACTAAGAGATTAGTTTTTGATAAACTCTTATTTCGTTTTTGAAATAGGAGGTTTAGTGTTAAAAAGGAAAGATGTAAAAATGATACATAAATGGTTAAAAGAAGGGATAAATAAATCTCAAATTGCAAGAAGATTAGGAATTAGTCGGGAAACTGTTCGTAAATATGCTTTAAAGCCAGAGGGACATATCCCTATTATCACAAGAACACCAAATGAAAATTTAGTAGATGAGTATTTGCCATATATTGCAACTATGTTAGAAACTGCCAAAGCAAATAAAGTAGAGATACCGACAACAGTAATATATGATGAGATAGTAAAAAGAGGTTATCTTGGAAGCTTACGATGGTTGCAAACAGTTATGCAACGATATAATTTACGAAAAAGAGCTAAAGAGGAAGAAAAACTTATTCGATTTGAAACTGATCCAGGTAAGCAAATGCAAGTTGATTGGATTGAATTTCCAAAAGATAATCTTTCAGCATTTGTTGCAACAATGGGTTATAGTAGAGCATCATATGTTGAATATGTTAGTGATGAGAAGCTTGAAACATTGATAAGTTGCCATCTTAATGCCTTTGCCTACTTTGGTGGTGTTCCTGTTGAAGGACTCTATGATAATATGAAAACAGTGATAACAAAGCGAAATACTTATGGTTATGGGAAGCATCAACTTAATCCTATGTTTGAAGATTTCGCCAAACATTGTGGATTTACAATAAGAGTTTGTAAATCATATCGTGCAAAAACCAAAGGAAAAGTGGAGAGGTTCAATCATTATCTTAGATACAGTTTTCATAACAGTCTGAGTGTTCGATTAGCTATGAAACGATATGAGATGAATATCGATAATGCAAATAGTGAAGTAAGAAGATGGCTTGATGATGTTGCAAATAAACGAATCCATCAGACAACCCTTCAAACACCATTTTCACTGTTGGCAGAGGAACGCTACCACCTGTTACCTCTACCGAAACCTTATTTGGGTATCCATCCAAAGGTTGTGAATGTTATTTTAGCGAAAGAAAATTTTAAAATCACCACCAAGATGAAAGAAGTTTATATTCCAAACCGTGATATGCAAAGTTATGACTTATTTATCCCCTCTATGACATTTGCAAGTGTAATAAGTACGATTGTTTCTCAAGCAAAAGGAGGTATGTTATGGAATTAAATGAAAATATCTCTGGATTGTGTGAAGAACTAAAACTCTCGACTATCAAAGAACAATATAGTGAAATATCACTTCTTGCAGCTAAAGAAAACTGGAACTATTCACAATATCTAGAAGAGCTATTACGAATTGAATTTAATGATAGGATAGATCGTTCCAAATATACACTTACTAAATTAGCAGGATTTCCAGCTATTAAAACAATAGAGCAGTTTGATTATACTTTTACAATTGGTGTTAATTCTAAACAAATTGAAGAGTTAGCATCTTTAAACTTTGTCAAAAAGCATGAAAATATTATATTTCTTGGACAACCTGGTGTTGGAAAAACACACCTTGCTATTGCACTTGGATATAAAGCAGTACTTCATAGATACAAAGTAAGATTTACCTCTATTACTGAACTTATCTCTGATGCCAACAAAGCGAAAAGGGAAAAAAGATACGATTCATTTTTAAAGAATATAGCTACAGCATCTGTTCTTATTATTGATGAAATTGGATATTTCAATATGTCCAAAGAGGATGCAAATCACTTGTTTCAAATCATCTCGTGCCGATATGAAAAGAGTTCTACTATCCTTACATCTAATCTTATATTCTCACAATGGGCACAAATTTTTGGAGGTGATAAAATTGTAACTACTGCCATTTTAGATAGGATACTTCATCATTCACATGTCATCAACATACAAGGAGAAAGCTATAGGTTAAAAGAGAAAAAAGAATCAGGAATTATCAACTCAGATATTTATAAGTTTGGAGTTAAATCTTCAAATAAAATGGTAGAAAAAACAGAGGTGGTTTAAGTTTCAAAAGGTAACTTTTTTTAAATTTTACTGCCAAATTTTAGAGTTCGTTTGACAATAAGTATGTTTCAAAGAAACATATAGCGGTTGATGGGAAATGGTTAAATGGGA